>JBAYYP010000054.1:0-13464 GCA_041672955.1 Arcobacteraceae bacterium | reverse complement strand
ATTATGACATTTTCCAGTTTTTTTATTTATTCTTTTTTTTAAAGTTACACCATCTTTTAAATATACTTCACTCATATCTTTTTTAACTTCAATATAAAGCCCACTAAAGCCCTTTGATGGTTTTGCGATAAATAAATCTGGATAACCTCTTCTTTTCATTTGTAAAGCTTTAAACTTAGTAGCTTGACCCATTGTGAGCTTAACATCTGCCCCAACATCAAATCTATAATTTATGTTTGGATACTGTAATTTTAGAAATGTTGCAACTTTTAACGAAATTGACTCTTCTGTTTTTTTATACATTTAAAAACTCCTTGTTACTGATTCTTTTCTATTCACAATACTCTCCTAATTTTTCAATATTACTACAAGGCAAATTATTGTCACTTCGATTTAATGCTTTTCTAAGTGAGTCTTTTTTTCTAACCTTATCTCTTCTTTTTTCATTGCAACTTGCACAGGTATCAGCAGTAGCATTAACTACTTTTAAATCGTATGTTCTTTTGCATTTAGTGCATTGATTTAGTTCTAGTTTTCTTTTCATTTTATATCCATAATCATTTCTAGCTTAAAAGTAATATCTCTTAAAACTGAAATTGTTTGTACTTTGTTTGGGTCTTTATGCCCATTGTTTGCTTTTAATTTTTCAATATCTTTTTTATTTTCAATAATAAGTTCAGCTACTCCATCTACTATCTTTTTATTTTTTTCTATTTGTTTTACATTCATAATTCATTAAACCTCGTAATTGCATTATCTAAATCGCTAGTCTTAAAACATTCCATATTATTATTATAAACAACATATAAAACTTCTTTTGTAATAGCATTTGTTTCCATAGAAATTAATCTTGATTCATTTTTTCCATAACTTGCGTAAATTTCAGACTTTGCAATAAATCCAATTAATTTATCTTTTTCTGCTTTTAATTTCATTTATTACTCCTTTTATTTTATTATTACAAATTTAAACTATTTTGTAAAGTTTTACCTAAAATTAATTAGATAAAACTTTTATTTGTTACTTTTTGTTACTTAAATCTTCAAAAGCTTTATTCATATTATTAACACATTTCATAAGTCTTTCAGCATACTTTAAACACTTAACCCATTTATCAACTGATTCTCTATAAATTTGTTGTTTAGTTTTACCTTTATTATTTATTTTAACAGATGCTATAAATTCATCTACATTATCAATTATATAATTAACTTCCATTTACTCCCCCTTATTTTGTTCAATATATGGCATATTGATAACTAAGTAGTTTTTATCTTTAATTGTAAATGGTAAATTATGCTCATTAATTCCTAATTCAAATAATTCACTTTCCACATTAGATAAAGCATTTAAAAACTGATTAGCACTAACTTTAATATAAATAGATTCATCACATTTTTGTACTAATTTAATCTCTGTACTATTAATTAATTTTCCCTCTCCTGATTCAATTAAAATATTATCTTCATTAAATGTGATTTTTACTAAATCTTCAGTAGCTGTAACAATTTTAATAGCTTCAATAATTTCAGTAGTTGGAATTTTAAAGTTGTATTTAGTTGAACTTGGAATTACTCTTTTATAGTCTGGAAATTTACCACTTATTAATTTTGTAGTAAATACAAGATTATCAGATTTTATTTTTAAGTATGTATCATTAAAAGATAATTCACATTGAGTTAAAATAATCTTTTGCATTTCAAGAAGTGCAAATCTTGGAACTAATATTTGTGAATGATTTTCAAATCCTACATTTTCAGTAAAAATAGATAAGCATCTTGTATCAGTTGCTGCAATATTTAAAGTATCTGTAAAGTTAAATAGCATTGAGTTTAGCTCATACTTAGGATTATTAGTATCAACTGCAAATAAACACTTTTTAATAGCTGTAAATAACTTATTTGATTCTATGTTGATATTTTGCATAGTATCATCACTTATATCTATTTTAGGGAAATCTTTAGTATCTAATGTTTGAAGTTTTAATTTACTTCTGCCTTGTTTAATTTCAAGTTCATCACCTTTTAAATTAAATATAATTTCACCACTTTTTAATCTTTTAATAATTGATAATATTGAATTTCCATTTACTAAAAACTCTCCATCAGTTGAATCGTATATTGTTGTTATTTCTAGTTTTAAACTAAAGTTATAATCAGTTGCACATAAAGTTAGAATACAGTTATCTATCTTAAAAAAGTAATTAGAAGTTGGAGATTTAATATCTTTTTTCTCTAAGAATGGATTTAATTGCGTAAGTGCATTTTGAAGTATCGTTTTGTCAATTTTGAAAGTCATTTTATTTCCTTGTTTTATTTTATTTAATGTATCATATTCATATAACCAAATCAAGAAATATTGATTTTATTGGTTATATTTTTATCAAGTGTTACTATTTGTAATTAATCAAACAGTCCTCTTGAGTTTTGTCGCTCTTGTAATGCCATTTCCATATTTTTTGGTATTTGTTCGAAATATTCTTTTTTAAGTTCACATAAAATAGCTTTTCTTTTCATTTTTAAAGCTTGATAACCCTCTGAACCAATTCCACCGAATGGAGTTAAAACCACATCACCCTCATTACTCCATAGTTGCAATGCTCTTTCAATTACATCTAATTGAGTTGGAGTCATATGCTTTTCATCTTTTTCGTTTCTATTAGAAGCTCTTTGTAGTGTTCTACTTGGATTAATATCAAACCAAACTGGACTTGCATATCTATTCCATACATCAATACTAAATGAGTTTAATCTTCCCTTCTCGGGTTCATTTTTTGATGTAGGTTGATTTTCTTCATCACCAGCAAAATGAGTAAAACCTCCAGATATTGGCTCTGTATTTTCTCCTGGCTTTCTCATAGTTACTAAATAATCAGCTAGAGCTTGACGACTCATTGAGCTATCTTTAACTACTTGCTTATGTAGTAAACCTTGAGCTTTAGTTCGTTGCATTTGTATTCCTGGGTCTTTCCAAATACATACCTCTGAATGGTAAATAAATCCACTCTCTTGGAATAATCTAATTGTATCACCCCTAAAGTCTTTTAATCCAGTAAATCCATCTTTAAACTTTGAAGTGGGTAGATTAATAATATGAAATGATAATAATCTTCCAGGCTTCAATGTTCGATACATTTCATCAACCATAAACCTAAATTGATTAAAAAACTCTTTATCGCTTGAAACATTTGATAAATCTCTTTTATTATTTGAAAAAATATACAAGTCGGAAAAAGGAGGAGAAAAGATAATATAATCTATTGCATTGCTTGGAATACCTTTTAATACTTCTGTACTATCTCCTTGATAAACTGCATATTCTTCTTTTACTACTTGATTTTCTACATTTATATTTAACTTATCCATTTTGGTAATTTTCCTTTTATTGGTAAAAATTTATTTTCTTTATTCTCATTACTATGTACCCATAGATGACACTGTTTGCAAAGCAATATTAAATTATCGGCATTACATCTTAAATGTTTATATTCGGCAAATGAAAATAAATGATGTATATGAAATTTACCTCTATTACTTTCTTCATTATGATGCTTTCCGCAATTTTGACATATTGCATTATCTCTCTTCCATACTTCTTTTACTGCATTTGTCCACTCAATAGATGAATATATAGATTGTCTTTCAGGAGTTACACCACCTTTATAATTTGGCGATATTGCACCTTCATGATGAAGCCAATGAATGCCATCTTTTAAGTAAGGTACATGACCGTCTTTTAATCTTAAGCTTCTTAATAAAGCTTTATGCTTATCTGTTATTTTTCTTCCTAAACAAACTTTATGACCTTTTTTAAAATTTTGACCATAGTCAGTTCCTCTAGGTCTAGTCTCTATTCCATAATCTTTTATCCATTCCCAAACTCTTTTTGGGTCTCTTTTTATTTCTTTTGCTATTTGATTAGCACTTTTTTTATTGTTAATATATTCATTAATTAACCATTCTTTAGTAAATCCTAAATTTTCCCTTTGTAATATTTGCCATTTACCTTTACATAATTTATTACAAAAATAAGTATCTGTTTTAGATTTTGTATTTCTATTTAATTCAGAATTGCAAAAACTACATTTTACTTCCATTTAATCCACCTTTTGCTTTTAATAATTATTGCATAAGGTGGCTTAAATATAAATAAATTATATAAATTTTGGTAATATCATTTTAATTTGTGGTTGATAATCTTCATTATCTACATTTATCGCTTTTAACTCTTTTAATGTAACTTGTTTAGTATGTTTCACCAATTCATCAATCATCTGTAAAAATTGCTTTTCTTTTCTATCTTGATTTTTCTTTACATTACCTTCTGCTTCACTTGTAACAATATGAACATTGACATCATTTTTTTGTCCAAATCTATAACATCTTCTAGTTGCTTGAAATACTTGTTCAAAACTATCACTTAATCCAACAAAAGCCATATTATGACAAACTTGAAAATTTAAACCTGCCCCAAACATTGAAGGCTTAGCAATTAAACATTTAATCTCACCTTTAGCAAAATTAATAGCTGTATTTACTTTGTGATTATCTTTATCGCTACCTTTAACCTCAACACTATTATTGATTAATTTTTTAAGCATTTCACTTTCAGCATTCAAGTCACACCAAACTATCCAAATATCATTACTATTATTAACTAAATCAGCTACTAATTGACATCTTTCTTCTAATGTTTCTCTTCTTGCTTGTCTTCTACTATTTAAGTCTGTTGCATCGACTGCAAATAATAATCCAGCTGCTGCTTTAGATTTAACTACGTGTTCAAAAGTAAATTTATTAGGTAATTGATATTTTTTGTCTTCATCTTCACTATAACCTAAATCGCTTGGCTTAGTAAATACTGCACTCCATTTTGCAACCCATTCCCAAAACTTATCTTCGGCGTGTTTTTTTAATCTCCATTTACCTTCTTCTCCCATAACGTCATTTATAAAAAATAAACTTAACATTTCAGGACTTCGACATACATTTAAAAACTCAACGTGATTGCCTAATTCTACAAAGTCATTAGGTGCAGGAGTTGCACTACAAGCTAACTTAAACTTAGTTCTTGCAAAACCTTCTACTATTTGATTTCTTACTTTTCCAGTAAAAGATTTTAAAATTGAGCTTTCATCGAGTACAATTCCACTAAATACAGATAAATCAAATTTATGTAATTTCTCATAGTTGGTAATATTTACTCCACTCGTTATATCTTCTTGACTTTCACATAAAGTTACATTTAGGTCTAATATAACTTTAGCTTCATTTACTGTTTGACTAGCAACACTCAGTGGAGCTAAAATCAATACTGGCTTATTAGTAAACTGATTTACTCTATATGCCCATTCACATTGCATTGCAGTTTTACCAGTTCCAGTCATTGCAAATAATGCAAATTTTCCTTTTTTTAATGCCAAATAAACTAAATCTTTTTGATATTCAAATAAATTTTCATTTAAATCATCTCTTTGAACTTCAACAGATTTATTTATAATTTTAAATTCTTTAGATTTTATAAAATCTTCATAACTCATTTAATCTCCTTTTTTTTCTTAATCACATCATAACAACATTTTAAAAACATAGCAACAAAATAAACAAAATTTATTAAAAACTTTTATTTAGTGTTACAATTCAACTCATTTAATTTCTTTTCCTTTCTCATTTTATATCTTTTTGCATTATATTTCTTTAACTCTTCCCGTCTTGTATGATATCTAAGAGCATCATATTCTTTTCGTTCTTCTTTTCTTGAATCCCTGTAAGCTTTTTGCTTCTCTTTGTTTCTATCTCTATAAGCTTTCTTCTGTGCTAGTACTTTTTCCTTGTCTTTTTCTCTATTTATCTTTTCGCAATCTTTACAATAATGATTACTTTTATTTATTGGTATTTCTGCTCTACAAGATGGATTATGACATTGTGATAATCCATCTTGTTTAAGTATTTTATTTTCAACTAAAACTATTTTATGAAGTTCTGTTTTTATTCTTAATACTTTTTCAGCTTTTAACTCTTTTCGTCTTTTGCTTATGCACTCTTTACAAGTTGGATAAAGTCCAAATCTAGCACTATTATTAAAGCTAGATTCGTCTTTTAATTCTTTACATTTATTGCACATCTTCATCGAATATGTCCAATCCATTTACATCTTTTCCAAGTTCTGCTGCTCTCATTTCTAGCTCTTTAGCTCTTAACTCTGTATTATAAGTTTTAGTTAAAGTATCACTTACTCCAATTACTGCGTTACACTCCATTTCGTTTAATTTTCCATCTTCGATGTCTTTTAATTGTTTTAATAATAGTTCTCTTGATTTTTGTAGTTTTGTCATTTATTATCCTTTTATTTTATTTATACTCATTAACAATATTAAAAACTTTTTCTAAAGTCTTTGCATTTCTTAAACAATCTACTCTAAAATTATTTTTATATATTTCATATCTTTTGTAAAATAGAGTTTCAATCATTTTAGGTGTAACAACTACGAGAAAATAGCTTTTGGTTACTCCATCACTTCTTTTTATCTTTATATCTTTTTTACTTGTCAAATTATACTCTCTAAGTAATAATTTTAAATAAGTACTTACTGAATTTGTAAGTCCAAGTTTATTGATCGGAATTTTTTTATTATGTTTAACTTTTCCTAATTCTAATACTTCATAGTTCCAATTTTCTTTAGCTTTATTATATTTTTCTCTTCGAATGTGATTTAAGCTGTCATTTGCTAATTTTCTTCCCTTTGTTACACATTCATCGCTGCAATAAACCCAACTTTTTGGATTGGTTATTTCTTTGTTACATATTTTGCATAGTTTCATTTTTAACTCCTAAAATATATCAAATTGACTAACATCAAAACTACTATCTAAATTATCATCACTTTCAAAAATAACCTCTATTGGTTGATTACTTTTATATTTATAATCGTACTTTGTAATTTCTTCCCTAAATGTAGTTTCAGTTTGTCTATTTTTAGTACAAATTAAAAATCTTTTTCTATCTTCAACTTTTTTTAGATTGTCTTTATCTTCTTCTAAAACAACAAATAAAATAATATCGCTATCATATTTTTGGTCGCCAGAACCTTTTAAAGCTAATCTTTTATTCTTAATATCCTCTTCATTCATCTGATTAATAAAAATGATAATCACATCTTTAATTTGTGCAAACTCACTTAATCTTGTAGAAATATCACTATATTTTTGATGGTCTTCTTTTCCTTTTCCGCCGTTTAACTTCATCTTTGAATCAATACAGAAACAAAAATAACCATCTTCTATTAAAAGCTCCATTTCTCTTAATAAATTATCAATATTTCTACTATCTTCTTCTATGTAAAGATTATCTAACTGATTGTCGTTTAGTTGTAAATCTTGTAGCTTTTTACTGAATAATCTTTCTCCCATTTCAAAGTTGAACCAGGCAGTCTTTTTACTAATTGACATATTTGCAAGTATATTCAAACATAGTGTAGATTTACCAGCAAAACTTTCACCACCTACATTGATAAAAATTCCAGTTTGAAAACCACCACCTAAATGGTTATCTATTTTATCTATTCCAGTAGAATATTTAGGCTTTTGCTTTCTATTTTTAGCTCTTAGTATATATTCTCTTGCACTTACTCCCGTTCTTTTAGCTTCATCTTTTTTATGAATTAAGTCAAGCATTTTAATCTTATTCAAGTAAAGTGACTTTTTAGCCTTTATCTTTTCATCTATACTACTCATTCCACTATTAATGATTTTTTCTAAACTTGTATTTTCAACTTTTAAAGCATTGTATTCTATTTCGTGACTCATAGCTCTTGCAGCCTTTCATTTATTTTTATCTCCTCATTTATTTTTATAAGCATATTTAATTGTTTTTTCATAGTATCAAAACTAAATCCACATCTAGCGATTAATCTAATATAATCGTTATTTTGAACATCAGTAAATCTACTAATATAGTAAAATACATTTTCTTCCGTTACGGCTTCATTTAAGCCTTGTAGGTTAAAGATAGCTTTTGATACTAACTTTGTAGTATGATTGCTATCAAAATGGTTATAAGGTATCTTAAAATATTGATATTCCATCATATCTAACTCATTCATATTGTTTTGGTCTAGAAATGATACTAATATGCTTTCTTCTAGTGCTAACTTATAAGCTTTTAAATCAATAGGCACTATGTCCTCCATAAATACCATCGTTTGATTTAGATACTTTTAAATCATCTCTGTCTTTTACAAATTTAACTTCTACTATTTTCCACTCTCTAAGTTTCATTTCTTCTATACACTTAGCAATATCATAACCTTGTAAATGTAACTCTTTTAATTTATTATAATAAAGCTTTAAATTTCCAGTAGTCTTTATTGGTTTTTTAATTTGTTTTCTATATGTTACAAAATCACTCATTATCTTTATAGATTTATCATCTTTTTTAATATCTCTATTTTCATCAAAGAAAGAAGAAACAATATCGATAGATATATTCTTTGTTTTATTAATTGTTTTATTAATTGGTATAGGTTGGCTATTTTCAGCTTTTCCATTAGTAGAAATCGTCCAATCGATTAGATGGATATATTCATTCGATAGAGAGTACCAATTAGTTCTATCATAAGCATTTTGATTATAGTTTCCAACAACCAAAACATTTTGGTATATTAGTGATTTTAATATTCTTTTTATCTGTGACTCTTTCCAAAATGGAAATAGTTCACAGTATGCTCGAACGCTGTTAAAAGTCCAAAAATTACCATCAAAAAAGTTTTTATTATTAGCTTTATTTTTTGCCAACCAATAGACAAAGTTATTTAACATAATAGATTCATCTACTCCAATTTTAGTAGCAATTTCTACATTAAAATTATAATTCATCACATAATCCTTTTATGTATTCAACATCTTTTTTGTCTAAAGTAAACCACTCACTATGGTTTCTTTTTTCTGCAAACAATAAATGTAACTCCTGCTCTTTTTCATAAGGATTTTTTGTTTTAAATTTATGAACTAGTTTATGGTTCTCGCAACTAGATAATCTTAATGATTCTGTTCTGCTTTTTGCATTTTTTGAAAATCCTATTTTATATCTACCATTTTCACCTTCTATTAAATAAACTTCTCCAATTTTTGGAGTTTTTTCCTTTTGGTTTGGTTTATGTTCTAATTTATCTTTTAATTCTTTTTTGTGCTTAATCAACTCTTTATTGATTGATTCTTTTTCATTAAAATTATCAACAGTGTAATTAAGATAACTTATAAGTTTTTTCATTTCTCTTATGGACATAATATTTGCGTTATTATCAGCCATCATTAGCATTCCATCTTCTGCAAAAAACTGTAAAGTCAATAAAGAAAATCTTGAATTTTTGAGCTTATCATCATCAAATAATATATCCTCTCTAAAACCAGATTCCAACTCTTCTATTTTTTTTGTTAAAACATAAATATCGTAGTCTTGATAATCCATCCGTAATCTTTCAGAACAATAAATTTTAGGTTTGTGATTATAGTGTCCTACTTCTCTAATCACTCAATTAAGAACCTTAGTGAATGTCCGTATCAAGTGATACGAACCTTCGAGAGTAGGACACTCACTAAGTATTCTTATTTGTATTATATCTAAATGAGATTAAAACCACACTTAGATATATTTTTTATTTCCCTAATTCACAAAGTAGCTTTATAGCTACTTCATATTTATATTTTAAGTATTCATAATTATCTAAATCTCTTTTACTTAAACCTTTTTCACTTAACATTAAAGCAACCTGATGCTCTACTATTTTATTAAATTGTTCTTCATTCATATTAAATATCGCTTTCTTGAAATATTTTTAATATAAAATCTCTACCAGTTTGAGTAAATTTTCTGTCATATATTTCTTTCCCATTCTCTAAAATATGTTGCTTAATACTTGTATAGCCATTATCTGCATATTTAGAATAAAATACCCAACTATTATTTACTTTGTATTGAATTTTCATATCAGATAGTTTTTGATTCAATACCGTTGCACTTTTAAATCCTAATTCTTTAGCTATTTCTGTAGCAGTATATAGATTATTTGTGTGCATCAAAATAGTGTTTTGTTTTTCAAGTGCCTTATTAGTAAGAAGTAAAGCCTCTTTTTCTTCCAAAACTTGTACTAACATTCTCGCTGTTTCAAGTGGAGTAGGAAGTTGTTTTTGGAAAAGTTTGTTTTTCATTATTGAAAATGCCTTAACCAAATTTATTTTAAATCTCTTTGTTAGTTCATTATTTCTCATATATGTAATAAGAAGTGTTGAATGATTTTCATTAAGTAGTGCTACTTCTCTTGATTGAGTTCTATTTAAGCTATCTTTAAACGCTTCGTTTTCAAATCCAACCGCCCCGAACTCATTAAAATCTTGAATATTATCTCTAATAAGTCTAATTACTGAATTATGTTCATATCCTACATTCTCAGCAATAACCAAAGAACTAACTAAAAGTTCACCGTTTTTTTCTTGTACTAAATCTTGATTAAATAAATCAATTTGCATAAGTTTCCTTTTGCGTTTGTCAAACATTTATAAAGTAGTTGGTTATATTCTAGTAAGTGGATTGACGGTCGCACTTTATAAACAACTCTATAAGGCAGTCGGCGACCGTCAAGTTATGTAACTGCCTTATAGAATTGTATTAAAACAATATGACCCATACTAATTTGCAACTTAATATGGGAACTTTGAATGTATTATAACCAAATAGGAATAAAATCCTACTTAGTTTACTTCTTAATCAATAATAAATGTAGAGGCACTGTGATTAGTAATGCAGGAAAGAACACAAACAAAGCTATTATGTGAATTAACACCATTAAAATATTTACCATTTAAAACTCCTTTTTGTTTTTAATATCCAAACTATAACTATATTTTTAAAAGTTGTAAATGATTTTTTATTTTTATTGAGGTTAAAATTGTAAAGTGTTACGATTGGTAATAAAGTGGAGGATAATAAGGGATTCGAACCCTTGGATGCTTTTTAATACATCTCTGCTTTAGCAAAACAGTTTCATAAGCCACTCGAACAATTATCCAAAATAATAGGTTAAGATATTAATGCAGTTGGTAAACTACTGCTCTTTTCCTTGACAAGTTACGGGCTTTTAAACGGCTATCTCTTAATCGGAGGTGTTTAAATAAATGTCAAACCCATATGCAAACCTATTACATCAATTAATATCTTAATAGTGTATTCGTTTGCGTAGATTTTATTTTTCACATAGAACTACTAAATACACTATAAAAATATTTGTAATAAATATCGGATAGTTGCAATTCTATCCGATACCAAGAAAGGAGGTTTAAATGAAAAATGAATGTCACATCACCTAAGGAGTGTTATAAAGAAAATTTGAGAAAACTTTACAACAAAAGAATTATAATACATTAAATCTAAAATGTAAAGTGATATTTTACTAAATTTTGTAATTTATTATTTTTGTGTAGTATAGTAACATTGTTAAAATTTATTTTGTTTTTTAAGTTAGATTACTTGACATTGGTTTTATTTTGGTTTATTATTGGGATAGAAAAAATTAAAGGATTTTAAATGATAAAAATATCACATAAAGCAAAAGTAACTTGTGTAAAAAGCAAATTGTCTAAAACTATTGACTTTGACAAATATTCAGAATATCAGTCAAGACATATATTTGATTTTTATGCGAATCATTCAGGTTATTTAATAGAGTTAGTTTAAATACTAACTTTATCAAATAGTTCTTTCTCGGCTTTTCTTCTTCTTGTTAATCCTACTAGAGTTTTACCTTTAGATTTATCCCATCTTAAAAGTTGCATTGATGCTTCATCGTAGAATCCTTGATTTAGCCATCTTAAAAGAGTTGAACTATTAAAATTACCATTTCCTACATTGTAAGCAAAAGATACTAAAGCATCAAATTGATTTTGATTTAATTGAACTTTTACAACTTTATTAATGTTACTTCCAAAATCTTTATTAGCTATATATTCCAATATTTCAAAAGCTTTTTGTTCTGTAATTTCTTTATCTTGTAAAGTTACTTTTTTACCATCGGGATAGTATGTTGAACCCCATCCTATAGTTGGAATTCCACTAGGGCATAGATAAGCTTTTGCCCTAAACGATTCAAATTCTTTGATTATGTCTAATCCATTTTTTGAAACTATCATTTTTTGCCCTTTACTAAAATATTTCTTTTGAAGCTTTTGTAAGTGTGATAAATCATTATAAACAATAAAAGTGCAGATATTAAAATATAATGAAGTTCTGCATATTGATAACAAAAGTCAAAATAAGACGGGATTATAGATATAAACATAGTTGTAGTTGCAACAAAGCCAACTAAATTTTTTACATACATTTTTACTTTTAAAGAGTAAATAAAACACATTAAAGAAGTTATTTGCAAAATAATAAGACTTGTCACTTGTTGTCTCCACTATTTAACTTATTAGCTCTTTTTTTTGCCATTTTAAAAATATCACTTCCAAAAACGCTAATTGTACCAGCTATAAAAAGATTACTCCATAATCCGAAATGTATCTCTTTTGAAAATAAAGTAAAAGATAATTGTAATTCTTGTAGTGTGTAGAAAATTAATACTATTAAAATTCCACCAAGTAGAGATTTTATTAAAGCTAAAAATCCTATTGCTATTAAACTTTTTTCTTTATATTCTTGTTCTTCTATCATTTCTTCTACATAATATAAAAGAGATAAAAATATTCCAAGTATGAAAATATAAACCATTTTGAAATCTGGCATCACTTAACCTTTTTATTTTTATTATAACATTATTTACCAATAGCAAAAAAGATATATTTTGTTATTTATTCTTTTTACTTTGCATTTAAGTCTGCTTCTACTTGCTTTTTTTCTTCAACTACTTCATACACTACATACTTCACATCTTTATATATAACCTTTGCTTGTTTATACCCGTCTTGAAATTCAGCCCAAGTAACTGAGCAACCACTAAATAAAAATATAATAAAAGCACTAATAATTATTTTCTTTAACATTTATAAATCCTTTATATTTAATTATTTCATCTTCTAAGTGTTTATCCCATATGAAACCACCCCCAACTCTTACAGCATAATATATAGCATATATTTTAAAATAGCCTACTTTATATTGTTTCATTAAGTCTAAAAATATATTATCACATAATTTTCTATCTAGTCTTTCACTTGCATATAAAGCATCGTGTATTAATGCAGGTACTGTATAATTTCCGGTAAATGGTGAACCGATTAAGCTCCAAAATATTTGAGGTATTGAAGCACTATCATAATCAAAACCTTGTTTAACTGTTATGTGATAGTCTAATGAATCTACACTTATATCCTCTAACAAGATATAAGTTTGCGATGCGATTTTTTCGACCTTTAAGCCCATATTATACCTCAAGTGTATCTGGTAGTAAAGCTATAAATTCAGCTTCTGTTGTGG
>JBAYYP010000053.1:0-13733 GCA_041672955.1 Arcobacteraceae bacterium | reverse complement strand
TGGTGTATTTGCCCCAATATAACACATTTTGATTTTCGGTCGAACGGTTTGGGGAATAAATTTTTCAAGTTGATTTTTAACCATTGCCGTTACTGCAATCATGGTATCAATATTTTTATATAAAAACTTATGATAAAAATCATCTTTAAATCTTGTCATATGCATATTTCTTGTTTGCACAATTTTTGGGTTTTGTTTTGAAATAAGTTTTGCTAAAACAGTTGTGGGAATATCTTTTGTCCATTGCAAATGAACTACATCTATTTTTTCGTCATCAATAATTTTTGCTAACTTTAAAAAACTGTATCTTCCTATTTCAAAATAGGGTAAATTTTCTTTTTGAAAAATAGCTTTTAATTTTGACTTTTTATTTATCACACCTTTTACTTTTAAAAATTTGGTTAAATCTTTCATATGTAGCTCTAAACCACCTAAATCAGGTGATAAGCAGACTTCTAATATTTTTTTCATAATCTTCTTTATAATTGTATTTTAAATATTCATTTTACTTTTAATATAGTTAAAGTGCAATTAAATCCTTTTAAATGCTTTTTTTGATAAAATCATTACTCTAATAATAAGAAGGTAGAAGTTGATAAAATATAAAAGTGTAATAAATGAAAAGTTTAAAGAGTTTGAATATTTTGTAAATAATATAAAAGAGTTTTTTAACACAAATTCAAACACTATTCACAAAGCTAGAAATGAAATAAAAGTTGTAGAGTATGAAAATATAAATTTTATTGTAAAGTCGTTTAAAATTCCAAATTTACTAAATAAAATAGTATATACATTTTTTAAAAAATCAAAAGCTAGTAAGTCATATGAGTATGCTTTACGAATAGAAGGGTTCACTCCCAAACCAATTGGATATGTTGAGTTTTTCGAATCTTTTTTACTAAAGAAAAGCTATTTTATTAGTGAAAAGTTTGATTATGATTTTACTATTCGAGAACCGCTTTTAGATGCTAATTTCCCAAACAAAGAGGCTGTTTTAAAAGCTTTTGCTATGTTTACTTACTCTTTACACGAAAGTGGGATTTACCATTTAGATTATAGCCCTGGAAATATTTTAATAAAAAAAGAGGGTGATGTTTTTATTTTCAAAATAGTAGATATAAACAGAATGAAATTTTTAAATCTATCTTTAGATTTAAGAGTGAAAAATTTCTCAAAACTATGGGCAAAAGATGAAGATTTGGTAACTATAGTAAAAGAGTATGCGAAAATTTCAAATAAAGATGAAAAAATATTAACCTCTAAAGCATTAGAGTTCTCTCATAAACATAAAGCAAAAATTAATTTCAAAAAAAAGTTAAGAGGAGTAAAAGTTGTTGATTAGTGTTATGTATCACCATGTAAATAGCGACAGATGCTCAAATAGCTTAACTATTTTTGAAGAGCATTTAAAATATATTAAAGCAAATTATAATACTGTTTTTCCAGGTGAAAAAGTAGAAAAAAACTCTATTTGCTTAACTTTTGATGATGCTTATGCTGATTTTTATTTTCTTATTTTCCCATTATTAAAAAAATATAATCTTAAGGCACTTCTAGCAGTTCCTAGTGCTTACATTCTTGATGATTGCCAAGAAAATGCTGAACTTAGAATGAGTTTTGAACACAATGAGTTGTTTGAAAACTATAAAAAAGGCACCTTTTGCACTTTTAAAGAGTTAAAGCAGATGCTAGTAAGTGGTTTAGTTGTAATTGGTTCACACTCTTACTCTCATACAAATTTATTAGAAAATGGAGTGGATTTAGAAAAAGAGTTAAAACTGTCAAAGGATATTTTAGAAGAGAAACTAAATATAAAAGTAGATAATTTTGTTTTTCCTTTTGGTAAATACAATCAAGAAGTTTTAAAAGAAGCTAAAAAATATTACAAATATAATTTTAGAATAGGAAACGCTATTCACAAAGATTTTAGTGGAATAAATGGGGCTATTTATAGAGTTGATGGCGATAATTTAAAAAGTGCAGATGAGATTTTTACAAATAAAAAACTACTATCTTACAGATTTAAAGGCTTGTTAAAAAGGTTAGGAAAAAAATGAATATCAGTGTAGTTGTGTTAGCAAAAAACAATGAATTGACAATTAAAAAAACATTGACAAGCTTAATAGAGTTTGATGATGTTGTTGTATATGATAATGGCTCAAATGATGAAACAAAAAATATTGCAAATGGTTTTGAAAATGTAAATTTAGTGCAAGGAGAGTTTAAAGGCTTTGGTTGGACAAAAAACCAAGCAGCAAATTTTGCAAAAAATAATTGGATTTTAATAATAGACAGCGATGAAGTGATTGATAGTGAGCTTTTAAATGAACTTAAAAACTTAAAATTGAATGAAAAAACAGTTTATAAGCTTAATTTTAAAGCCTTTTACAAAGATATTCAAGTGAAATATTGCGGATGGAATAATCAAAAAATTAAGCGACTTTATAATAAAAAAGTAACGCACTACAACAGTAATGATGTTCATGAAGATATTATTACAGATTGTTTGGAAATAGGATTTTTAAAAGGAAATGTAGAACACTACAGTTATCATACTATTTCACAATTTGTAATTAAAGCTGATTATTACTCAACTTTATTTGCTGCAAATAATGTTGGAAAGAAAAAATCAAGTCCTAGCAAAGCTTTTTTTAATGGTGCGTACTCTTTTTTTAGAACATATATTTTAAAACAAGGTTTTAGGGACGGATATGTGGGATTAATAATTGCTTATTCACATATGGTGACTAATTTTTATAAATATATAAAGCTTTATGAATTAAACAAAGAGTTAAAGCTAAAGTAATTTGATATAATAAACATAATTAGGAGTATAAAATGATAAGAGAAATAATTATACCAAAAGATATAAATTTTACTTTAAAAATTCCAAAAGAGTATATAAATAAAAAGATAGAGATTTTAATTTTGCCATTTTTTAAAGAAGAAAAAATCAAAAAATCAAAAACTTTGGACATTTTCTCAAAAACAGCTGGTATTTTAAAATCAAAAAATATAGACCCAATTAAATGGCAAATGGAAACAAGAAGTGATAGAGAAATCTAAAAAATATTTAATTGATTCAAATATTATAATCTATCATTTAAATGGAGAAATTATTGCAACAGATTTTCTTAAAAAAAACATAAAAAAGTCTACTATCTCAAGATTGACCTTTATGGAAGTATTATCATTTGATTTTGAAGAAGATGATAAAAAAAATGTTATAGAATTTTTAGAAAATTTTTATATTTTAGATACAAATAAAAATATATCTCTTCAAGCAGTAGATAATAGAAAATTCAAAAAAATAAAATTAATAGATAATATAATAGCTTCAACTGCACAAATAAATAATTTAACCCTTGTTACAAGAAATGAAAAAGATTTTAATAATTTAGAGATAAAAATTTTAAATATATTTGGATAAAGATGAATTTATTAATTACAAGACACGATAAAATAGGTGATTTTTGCGTAACACTACCACTTTTTAAAGCTTTGAAAGAGCAATATCCTAAAATAAAAATAACAGCACTTGTTTCAAAAGTTAATTTTAAGTTTGCTCAAAATATTGAGTTTATTGATGATGTTATTTTATATGATAAAAATGATTTGAAAAAAACACTTCAAACAATAAAAGAGAAAAAATTTGATGCAAGTATTTCTTGCTTTATAGACACTACTTTAGGAAAAATGCTTTTTAAAAGTGGCATAAAAATAAGAGTTGCACCTGCTACAAAACTAGCTCAAATATTTTTCAATAAAAGAGTTAAGCAAAGAAGAAGCAAAGTTGAAAAAACAGAGTGGCAATATAATCTTGATTTAGCAAAAAAGATTTTCCCAGATATTAAACTAGATTTTACAAGACCTCTTTTAAATTTTGAACAGAAAAAAGAAAAAAGAGTTGTTTTTCACCCTGGTTTTGGTGGAAGTAGCGATGGAAACTTGAGTTTAGATGATTATGTAAATTTAGCAAGAAGCATAACTAATAAAGAGTATGAAATTGTTTTTAGTTTTGGTCCTGATGATGGTGTTTCAAAAGAGTATATTGAAAAAAACTTAGATTTTAAAGCTACCATATTTGACTCACAAGTTTCTTTATATGAGTTTACAAAATATCTTGCATCTAGTTTTTTATTTGTAAGTACTTCTACAGGACCTATGCATTTAGCGGGTGCTGTTAATATTAAAACACTCTCTTTCTTTGGCGACTCACTATTTGCTAGTGCTAAAAGGTGGGCAACTATGAGTGAAGAGACAAAACAAAATAATTTTTGCGTAGGTAAAAACTATTCACAAAATATATATGAAAAAATTGAAAAACGATTGAAAGAGATTTTATGAAAAAAGAGCATTTTGTTTGGGATGATTATTCGGATCAGCCTCATGTTATTAAAGACAGAAACTTCAAAAAAACAATGCGAAAAAAATATTTTTTTGACTATATCAAGATGATGGGCATTAACCTTTTTATCTATCCTTTAAGTATACTTGCTGCTCCTTTTTTTCGTTCAAAAAGTGTAGATACCTCTTTGTTTTTTGGTATGAGTGTGAATTTAAATAAGGGCTTAGAACAAGTTGAACTTATACACGAATTGGGGTGTAAAAATATTTTAATTAGAGTTCCTTTAAGTGATATTGCTAATTTAGAAAGTTATGTTGAGTTTGCTAAATATTTTCATGGCTGCGAGATTACAATTAATATTTTACAAGACAGAGCGCATATTGAACACAAAATGATGCTGCAAGAGAGTTTGACTAATATTTTTATTGCATTTAAAGGCATTTCTCGAAATTTTCAAATAGGCAATGCTATTAACCGTTTAAAATGGGGGTTTGCAAGTGTTCAAGAGTATTTGGAGTTTTATGAAGTGGCGTATTATATTAAACGGAACTCCTTTAAAGAGTATAATTTATTAGGCCCTTCGGTTATTGACTTTGAATATTATTACACCATAGCTGCGTTGTTTACTAAATCTAAAATCTATTTTGACAAAGTAAGTGCTTTGCTTTATGTAGACAGACGAGGTGCCCCTGAAAATAAACAAGGTGTGTATGACACTTCTGGAAAGATAAATTTACTCTACAGTATTGCTACACTTTCAAAGCATTCAAGTGAAAAAATTGTTATTACTGAAGCCAATTGGCCTATTTCTAACACTAAGCCATATGCGCCAACAAGTGAAACGGAGTGTGTTAGTGCACAGGAGTATGCTTTGTTTATGCTTCGGTACTATTTATTGGCATTGGGAACTAAAAAAGTGGAAACCATCTTTTGGCACCAGCTTATTGCTCCTGGGTATGGTTTAATTGACAATCGAGATGGTATCCGTAAACGAGAAGCATTTAGTGTATATCAAACAATGATTGAGTTTTTACAAGAGGCGCAGATAATTCGACTTACTCATTCAAAAAATATCTATAAACTTAGCTGTAAAAAAAATGAACGAAAGTTTGATGTGCTTTGGACTAACCAAGAAGAAACTATTGCATTAATGTATTTCCACGAAGTTTATAATATGCAAGGTGTTCGTTTGTTAAGTGATATTACTATTAGTAAAAAGCCTATATATGTCTACTATAAATAAAATCTTCATAGAAATTCCAACTTGGTTAGGCGATGCCATTATGACCACACCAGCTGTTGAAAATATTATTAAAACCTACCCTAATGCCAAAATTACTCTTTTAGGTTCATATGTCTCTACTCAAGCATTTGTAGGATTTAAAAATATTCATCGTGTAATTGTTGATGAAACAAAAAAAGAGGGAAATCGGTATTTGAATCTAATACGCCTTGCACGAGCCGTTGGCAAGGTTGATTTGGCACTTTCGTTTAGACGAAGTTTCTCTTCAAAGTTTATGATGTTTTTTATTCAAGCTGCACAAAGGTTTCAATACAAACGCTTAACTAAAGAGGAGATTCATCAAGCATTACGTTACAACGATTTTGTTAATTTCTCTTTAAAAACCAATCACAAAGCAGGGGATTTAAAGCTGTATTACACTCCATATGAGTATGCTAAACCCACATTAGGCATTAACCCAGGAGCAACTTATGGAAGCGCTAAAAGATGGTATCCTAAAGAGTTTGCAAAAGTAGCCACGGCTTTAGCAAAAGAGTATAACATTGTTATTTTTGGAGGTCCAGGAGAAACTGATATTGCTAAGGACATTGAAAATGAACTTATTGCTAATGGTGTGAAAAACTTTGAAAACCTTGCAGGTAAAACTACTATTGCACAACTAATTGAACGAATTGCTGGGTTGGATATTTTTATTACTAATGACAGTGGTCCAATGCACATTGCAGCTGCGTATAAAATAAAAACCATTGCTATTTTTGGACCTACTCGTTTTAAAGAGACCAACGCTTGGAACAATCCCAATGAATATATTTTAACTAAAAACTTAGAGTGTGCTCCTTGTATGAAACGAGTGTGTCCTTTAAAACACCACAACTGCATGAAACTCATTTTGGCGGAAGATGTTTTAAATATTATAGAAAAAAAGGTGATGTATGCAAAAAATAAAAATAATTTATAAAACCCCAACTCCTTTAATTGAAGCGTTATTAAAAGAAGAGAACTTTGAAGTGTTAAAGCCTCAAAGTTTGTTAAAAAAACTTACCTTTAAAGCAAAAGAGTATCCCGATATCTATTTTCATCAAGGAAAGCTTGATACATCTTCTTTGGAGATGTTAAAAAACAGTAAGATGAATATTGTTAACTCAAACACAGTAAAAGCATTGGTTATTAAAGAAGCACAAATAGATGCTTCTTTAATTGAAGTAAGTTATCCTTCGTTTGTTCCTCAAAAAATCAAAAATAAAAGTGCTAAAAAAGAGTTTTTAAAAGAACTTAAATTGGATAAAAAAACAAAAATCATTTTATTTACGGCAAATAATCTTAAAAGTGCAGGGGTTAAAGAGTTTATTGACACTATTATAAACTTAAACAGCACAAATTTTAGAGTAATAATTGCATCTGATACGCAACAAATTACCAATTTAAGATTTCAACTTTCAAAATATGATTTTGAAGATAAAATTCTTCTTTATGAAAACTTTGAAAATATGGATTTGCTTTTTGCTGTAAGCGATATTTTTATCTTGCCAACACATACTCAAGCATTTGCTTTAAATATTGTAAAAGCCATGTATTATAAAACAGCAGTATTTACAACGGCAGATAACCACAGCAGCGAGATAATCGATGTTTTTGCTACTATGAGTTTACCTCATGATCCTAGTACGGCTTTTAAAATAGATGCATTATTAAGTAGAAACAAAGATTTAAAGGTCATTAAAAAACAAAATTATAAAATAGCTAAAGAGTATACAGTAGAAAAAGAGCTTGATAAAATCAAAAATATTGCAAATTTATTAAATAAATCTTAAATTTGTTAATGACAATTTAAGATAAAAAAGATATAATACGCGAATATTTTTAAATACAGAAGGAACTACAATGGCAAGAAGATGTGCAATATCTGGAAAAGGTCCATTATCTGGAAACAACGTAAGTCATGCTAAAAACAGAACACGAAGAAGATTTTTACCAAACTTAAGAGTTGTTCGAGTGACACTTGAAGACGGATCAACAATGAAACTAAAAATTTCAGCAAAAGAGTTAAGAACTCTTAAGAAAAACTCATAAGGCACTTGAAAGTGCTTTTATGAGCTTCCCGCGAAAGTTAAAAAAATCCCTTGGTTGGGATATTAGAGCCAATAGACCACAATACGATTTAAACCCACAAATTTATTCTCAATTAAAACCGCTTAGATTACCACTTATATTAATCCAGATTGTTATGATGATTGGAACGCTAGGATATGTCTTTTTAGAAGACTACTCTATTATGCACGCTATTTTTCAATCGGCTTATACCTTAACTAATACTGGGTTTGGTGCATTAAACGAAGCCAATTTTAAAAATGAAACAATAGTTTTTACTGTTTTTTTAATGTTAGCTGGGTTTACGAGTCTTATTTTTGCAGCTGGTATTGTAATAGATGTTTTAACCAATGGAAATTTAAGAGAGTTGCTAAAGGAAAGAAGTATGCTTTATAAAATCGCTCGATTGCGAAATCATTTTGTTATTTTTTATCACAATGAATATACCGTTCAACTCGCACGACAATTTAGACTCAGTCACATCCCTTTTGTAGTGGTTGATTCACGAGAAGATATGGATCAAATTGCTATAGAAAACCGTTATCCTTACTATGTAAGTGAAGAAGCATTTACTGAAATAGCTTTTTTGAAATCGCATTTAAGTTCGGCTAAAGGGGTTATTTCCTTGTCTAAAAATATTTCAGAGAATATTACACTTATTGCGTCGGCAAGATTGTATGAAAAAGAGTTAGGACGAACGCCTTTTTTGATTATTTCCAATGCAGAAACTCAATATGACAAAGAACGACTTAAAAAACTGGGTGCAGATAAAGTGGTTGCTCCTCCTGCACTTATGGCAAAACGCGTAAGTGCCATGGCAATACGACCCGATATGGAAAATGTACTTGAAGAGTTTTTGTACAAACCCGACACTCCTATTGATATGGAAGAAGTGTATGTTCCTGAAACTTCTTGGGTAGTAAACCGTGCATTAAAAGACTTACGCTTAAGAGATAAAATGAAAGTTTCAGTAGTAGGAATTACCGAAGAAAAAGGGCGTTTTATTCAAATGCCTATTGGTGAAACCATACTTAAAGAGAAATGCAAACTTTTATTAGTGGGAAACCATAAAGGTATTTCACGCGCTAAAAAAATTATATTACAAACAACACGACCAGGAGATTTATAACAATGTTTTCAATTTTTCCCATAAAAGGTTATTTAGACCAAATTAATGGATTTTATTGTGGTGGATTACACGCAGGTTTAAAACCAAGTGGAGCAAACGATATGGGGTTTATTTACAGTGACTCTTTATGTGAAGTAGAAGCAGTTTTTACACAAAACAAGTTTCAAGCAGCTCCTTTAAAACACTATTTGCAATATCCAAGTGATTTTAAAACCAACTTTGTATTGATTAATTCTAAAAATGCCAATGCCATGACTGGGCAAGAAGGTATTGACAATATCAATACTCTTTTTTCATCATTGAATTTTAAAATGACCAACCCTATTATGAGTTCAACGGGTGTTATTGGAAATCAACTTCCTATGGAAAAACTCATTGCCGGAGCAAACAAATTTGACTTGACTTCAAAAGATGGTGAAGGTTTAAGCAAAGCCATTATGACCACCGATGCCTATGCGAAAACTGCTATGTATGAGGTGAAACTTCAAGATGGAAGCTCTTTTAAAATAGGTGCTGTTGCTAAAGGTGCAGGAATGATAAACCCAAATTTAGCCACCATGTTGTGCTTTATTTGTACCGATGCAGCGGTTCCTAAGAGCGACATGAAAGAGGCATTGGCTTGTAATGTTGAAACAACATTTAACGCTATTTCAGTAGATGGCGATACTTCTACTAATGACACTATTTTATTATTGAGCAACCAAAAATCAAACGCATATGACAAAGATGCTTTTTTTGAAGTGTTGCGTTTAGTTATGCACGATATTGCTATGTTAATAGTAGCAGACGGTGAGGGCGCTAAAAAAGCGGTGGCATTTGAAGTTAAAAATGCGTGCACGCAAGAAGATGCTCAAAAAGCTGCTAAAGCACTCTCTAATTCTTTACTGGTAAAAACGGCACTCTTTGGAGAAGACCCTAATTTTGGACGAATTGCTTCTACAATAGGGGCAAGCCAAATTCAATGCAGTGAAGAGACTTTAATTATTTCATACAACGATGTGGTTGTTTTTGAAAAAGGTAAAATTCTCTTTAATAAAGAAGTTGAAGCAAAAGCTGGTGAAGTTCTTAAAAATGCTCAGTTTAAAATTATTTGCGATTTAGGGCAAGGAAAAGAAAATTTTACAGCTTATGGCTGCGATTTAGGCTATAAATATGTTGAGATTAATGCCGATTATCGAACCTAAAAAGTATAAAAAAACTAATTTTCACTTTGAAATAAAAGTGCAAATTGGTTATACTGCAACAATTTAACATTAGGAGTAAATATGTTTCATGAGTACAGAGAGATTATTGTTAAAATAAAAGAACAAAATAAATATTTTGAAAAATTATTTCAAAAGCACAATGAATTAGACGATGAAATTATTACGTTGGAAAAAAATCATTCCGATGAATTTGAGATTGATACAAAGAAAAAAGAGAAACTCAAATTAAAAGATGACATACACACTGCTATTTTAAAATACAAAAAAGAGAATAATTTATAACAAAACACACAAGAGGTTTAACCTCTTGCCGTGCTGCTTTTGCTTTTTTTAAATAGTTTTTTACTATTACAATGAAGACTAAGCCTTTTTTAGATAAAATCTACCCAATTTATATGTTAAGGTAAAATTAATGGAAAATCTTTTTCAAAGCCAAGATATTGTTGATATTAAAATCGAAGATTCGGTTAAAGCCTCTTACTTAGACTACTCAATGAGTGTTATCATAGGACGAGCACTACCCGATGCAAAAGATGGTTTAAAGCCTGTTCATAGAAGAATTTTATATGCCATGCACGATTTGAACTTAAGCTCAAAAGCTGCGTACAAAAAATCGGCAAGAATTGTCGGGGATGTTATTGGAAAGTACCACCCGCATGGAGATACTTCAGTTTATGACGCGTTAGTTCGTATGGCACAAAGCTTCTCAATGAGGGCTCCTTTAATTGACGGGCAAGGAAACTTTGGTTCAGTAGATGGTGATAACGCAGCAGCTATGAGATATACCGAAGCTAGAATGTCTCGAATTTCAGAAGATATTTTAAAAGATATAGACAAAGATACTGTAAACTTTATAGCCAACTACGATGATACAGTAAGAGAACCAGCTGTTCTTCCTACTCGTGTTCCAACACTACTTTTAAATGGAAGTGAAGGAATCGCGGTTGGAATGGCTACAAAAATTCCACCGCATAACTTAGGTGAATTACTAGAAGCTATTTTGCACACCATTGAAAACCCAGATGCAACTGCTGATGAGTTAATGGAGTTTATACAAGGACCAGACTTTCCAACGGGTGGAACTATTTTTGGCCGAAGAGGAATTGTTGATGCCTATAACACAGGACGAGGACGAGTTCGAATTCGATCAAAGCACCATATAGAAACTCGAGGAAAAAAAGAGATTATTATTTTAGATGAATTGCCTTATCAAGTTAATAAAGCAAGACTTATTGAACAAATTGCTACTTTAGCTAAAGATAAACAAATCGAAGGTATTGCAGAAGTTAGAGATGAATCTGACCGTGATGGAATTCGTGTAGTTATTGAGCTTAAGAAAGATGCAATGAGTGAAATTGTATTAAATAACCTCTATAAATCTACTCCCATGGAGACTACATTTGGGATTATTCTTTTAGCTGTTCACAATAAAGAACCAAAAGTATTTACTCTTCCAGAACTTCTAACTGTTTTCTTATCACACCGAAAAACGGTAATTATTCGAAGAACTATTTTTGATTTAGAAAAAGCAAAAGCCAGAGCGCATATTTTAGAAGGTCTAAGAATTGCTGTTGATAATATTGATGAAGTGGTTAAAATTATCCGAGCTTCAAGCAATGACAGTGACGCACGAGAAAAACTAAGAGAGCGATTTTTGTTAAGTGAAATTCAAGCACAAGCTATTTTAGATATGAGACTAGGGCGATTAACTGGTCTTCAAATAGAAAAATTAGAAGCTGAATATGCTGAACTTATGGCAATTATTGCTGAACTTGAAGCCATTTTAAAATCTGAAGAGAGATTAAATGAAATCATTGTTGAAGAGTTAATTGAAGTACGAGAAAAATATACAACAAAACGATTAACTGAAATTGAAGATTCATACGATGAAATCGATATGGAAGACCTAATTCCTAATGAGCCAATGGTTGTAACTATTACACACAATGGTTATGTTAAACGAGTTCCTATTAAGTCGTATGAAAAACAACGAAGAGGTGGTAAAGGTAAAGTAGCCGTAACCACACACGAAGATGACTTTATTGAAAGATTTTTCGTAACTAATACGCACGATACCTTGATGTTCGTAACAAACATGGGTCAACTTTACTGGTTAAAAGTTTACAGAATTCCTGAAGGTTCAAGAACAGCTAAAGGAAAAGCGGTTGTTAATTTAATTAACTTACGTCCAGATGAAAAAATTATGGAAATCATTCCTACAACAGATTTTGATGTATCAAAATCATTGGCATTTTTTACAAGAAACGGGGTAGTTAAACGAACAAGTTTAAGCGAATTTGCAAATATTAGAAGTAATGGTGTAAGAGCTATTGTTTTAGATGATAACGATGAAATTGTAACCGCAAAAATTACTACAACAGAATCACAATATTTAATGGTATTTACAAGTTTAGGTCAATGTATTAGATTTGATATTGAAAAAACAAGAGACCAAGGACGAAGCACACGAGGAGTTCGAGGAATCAAGTTTAAACTTGAGAGCGACTTTGTGGTTGATGCCAATGTAGTAAACAGCGTAGAACAAGAGTTGTTAACTGTATCTGAAAAAGGGATTGGTAAACGAACAACTGTTGAAGAGTATCGAGAAACAAATCGAGCAGGTAGTGGTGTTATATCTATGAAACTAAGTGTAAAAACAGGTAGTGTTGTGGGTGCTGTTTTAGTAGATGACACACAAGACTTAATGCTATTAACGAGCATTGGAAAAATGATTCGAGTTGATATGAACACCATTAGAAAAGCTGGGCGAAATACCAGTGGAGTAATTATTGTTAATGTTGACAAAAATGATAAAGTAGTAAGTATTGCAAAATGTCCAAAAGAAGATGACGATGAACTAGATATTGAAAGTGCCGATACTATGGATGGTATTGATTTAAATAGTTTTAATTTAGATTTATCAAACAACGACAAAGGAAATGAAGAATGAGAAAGTTTAATGTAGCAGTTGTTGGAGCAACTGGTGCCGTAGGTGAAGAGTTATTTCGTGTTTTAGAAAAATATGATTTTCCAATTAATAAACTCGTGCCATTAGCTAGTGCTAGAAGTTTGGGAACTAAAATAGAGTACAGAAATAAAGAGTACGATGTTTTAGAATTAACTGCTACTTGTTTTGAAGAAAATGAAATTGAAATTGCATTTTTTAGTGCAGGTGGAAATATTTCAGCTGAGTTTGCAAAATTTGCAGTTGAAGCTGGTGCTGTTGTTATTGATAACACAAGCCATTTTAGAATGGATCCAAAGATACCTTTAGTTGTTCCTGAAGTTAATCCAGAAGACATACGTTTATGGAAAGAGACAGGAATTATTGCTAATCCAAACTGCTCAACTATTCAAATGGTAATGTCATTGAAACCACTTGATGATTTATATGGAATCAAACGAGTGGATGTTTCAACGTACCAAGCGGTTTCAGGAGCTGGTAAAAAAGGAATGGAAGAGCTTGTACGACAAATGCAAGACTTTTTTGCTTTTAAACTAGATGAAACAGTAATTGAAGCTTTTGCTCACCAAATTGCACTCAATGTTATTCCTCAAATCGACGTGGCTCAAGAAAATGGGTTTACTAAAGAAGAGATGAAAATGGTTTTAGAGACTCAAAAAATTATGAATAAAGAGATAGCTATTGCAGCAACTTGTGTGCGAGTTCCTGTTTTAAGAAGCCACAGTGAGTCAATTACCGTAACTTTTGAAGACGAT
>JBAYYP010000052.1:0-14088 GCA_041672955.1 Arcobacteraceae bacterium | reverse complement strand
AAATCAAGTTTTTTCATTTTAGTTAAAATAGCAAATCGCGTCTAGAGTGTATTGTTTTCCAGAATCTTTTAATTCAAGTAACGCTTTAAATGCTTTTAGTTCATCGTTTGATGTACTTGCAAATATATCTCTTATTTTGTCAATCATTTCATACTCAAATAAAATGTAAACATACGCTTCAAGTGCTAATTCATTGTTGTTTGAAAGCTCATCAAATAAGCTTATAATATCATCTGGTGTTAAACTTCTTTTATAAAGTTTTGCAATATCTAAAAACTCTTGTTTCGTAAAATCAACTGGTTTTAAATATTTTAACAACTCTTCTTTTGAAAGAGAAAACTCATCTTGAACAGAGTCTTTTTTTAATAACTCTTTCAACATTGCTTTATCTAGTGTAATGTTAGGCAACACTTTTTTCAAAGAAGTCATTGACTTGTCGTTTAACACTTTTGTAAAAGCAACTGCAACTTCTTTTTGTGTATATTGAGTTGATTTTTTTAAAATTTCAACTGCCCAATCGGCTTGTTCATTGATTCTGTTAATATTATTAGCAATACAAATTTCATTGCTTGTAGGCAATTTATAGTTTGTTGTTACATGTTTTTTATTTTTAATCGCAATTAAATCTTGTGCTAACTCATTGATTGAGCTGTTTCTTGATTGAAAACTGTCCGCCTTAATCTCAATACTTACTTGAGAAAGAACTTCTCCTATTTCTTGAAAGATTGGATTTTTAAATTTAATTACTTCATCTTTTTTTAATAATTTATTTTTTAAAAGTTTAATCATATTGCTTTCATCTTTATTTAAAGATGACGCATTAAAATACCCTTTTAAGCCATAAAACACCATGTGAATAACAGAAGCTAAAAACAGCACCAATAGAGGTAACATTACCCATAAAGCAACTGGAAGCAAGAAAGTGTTATCAAACAATGTTATTTGATAGTCCGTTTGTGCAATGCTAAATACATACCCAGTAACAACTGCTATAAAAATAACCGATGCTAAAATATATCTTTTTATTCCCATAATATGTCCTTGTATTTTTACTGTTCTACCTCATAAATTTCTCTACACGGTGTACAGAATTTTGCAAATGGTTTTGCTCTTAATCTTCCGAGTGCAATAGTTTCATCACACATTTCACAAATCCCATAAGTTCCAGCGGTAATTCGCTTTAAAGCATCTTCAATCTCTTTAAACTCTTTGAGTTGTTGATTAACGATAATTCCTTCTTTGAAACTGTCACTGCTAATTTCAGCATAATCAACATCATCATTGCATACAGAATTTTTCAAGCTGTCTATGCTATTCCTGCTTTCCTGAATATTTTTAGAAATGAGCTCTTTTCTTTTTTCAAGTATCTCTTGAAGCTCTTCAATTTGTTTTTTATTTGCCAAAATAAACCTCACTATAGAATTTTGTTGAGGATTATACACAAAGTTTGATAAATTACTTATGATACGGATGATTATTGAGTATACATAAACCCCTAAAGATTTGTTCTTGAAGTACAAGATGTGCGATTTTATGAGCCATTGTCAAGTCACTTAGAGTTACAATTGCATTACATTTTTTTAAAAAGTCTCGTTGAAATCCAAAGGCTCCTGCAATGAAGAAATTAATATTTACTTGATTTTCTAACAATCTAGCAAAGCTAAAACTATCAAATCTTTTACCTAAGACATCTAAAGCGATATTATATCCACCCACCATTAAAGGTTCAAATAGTTCACTATAAGCTATTTGAGACTCTTTTTCACCTATGGTTTGAGCTTTGGATATTTTTTTATTAAAAAGGGTAAAACTTTCAACTTTGGCATATTTAGAGGACATTTTCATAAACTCTTTGCTCAATGTTTCAAATTCATCATTGCTGCTTTTAGCAATAGTATAAATATTGATTTTAGTCACGATACAAATCACTTCCTACGACATTAAACGCAATATTTTCAAGTTTATCATCAATTTTAACGCCACCTATTGCGCATACAGGATGCTTTGATATTTTGGCTAAATAGCTAATTTTATCACCTAATATAGTACTTACATCTTTTGTTGAAGTGGCTTTATACGCACCTAATCCAATGTAATGTATTTTTAATTCATTGGCATTTAAAATCTCAATTTCATTGTGTGTTGAGATCCCAAAAATTTTATTGGGATATTTTTTCTGTAAATATTTAAAAAGAAGCTTTACCTCTTTGAGAGGGATTTTCTCTTCCATAATTCTTACAATATCCTCTTGTCCTAAATGAAGTCCATCGGCATTTTCAAGAAGTTCAAGGGTATCATTAATAATAATAGGAATATTTAAAGCTTTTCTTAAAATATTAAGATGCTCTTTTTGAACAGTCAAAGAGTTTTGTTTGTCGCGGTATTGAAGTAACTTTACATTATGACGTTTAGTTAATGCAATAAATTTTGCAATGGTGAGATTTTTTTTACTCAGTGTTTCAAAATCACACAAAGCGTATAAAGGAGTCTTCAAGTTAGGTTCTTGAAGAGTCTCTTTTATATAATTATTCATTAAGATGCTAAGTTTTCTTTGCTAAAAAGTACCAATAAATCAGAAATAGTTTTTTTCATATCTTTTCTATTAACTACCATATCAATGGAACCGTGTTGAAGCAAAAATTCTGCTCGTTGGAACCCTTCTGGTAGTTTTTCTTTAATGGTTTGCTCAATTACTCTTTGACCTGCAAACCCAACTAATGCACCTGGTTCTGCCATAATAATATCACCCAAAAGAGCAAAAGAAGCAGAAACTCCTCCCATAGTAGGGTCTGTTAAAACTGAAATATAAGGCAGTTTAGCAGAATCAAGTTTTTTAAGTGCTGCAGAGGTTTTAGCCATTTGCATTAATGCAAAAGTACTCTCTTGCATTCGGGCACCCCCTGATGCTGAAATAATCACCACACCTTGTTTCTTTTCAATGGCCCTGTCAACCGCTCGAACAATTTTTTCGCCCTCAACACTGCCTAAACTTCCTCCCATAAAAGAGAAGTCAAAAATTACAATTTGTGCTGAAATGTCATTAATCTTACACTCGCCACTCACCACGGAAGAGGTTCTATTGGTTTTAATTAATGCCTCATCCAAGCGTTTTTTATAGGACTTTTTATCCACAAAATTTAAAGGATCAGTAGGCTTTAAAGAAGCATCGTGTTCAACAAAGCTTCCTGCATCACAAATAATATCAATTCGTCTTTGTGCACCTATTCTCATATGAAAATTACACTTTGGGCAGATGTTATTTTGAAGTTCAACCTCTTTAAAAAACATCAAAGCACTACATTCTGGGCATTTTACCCAGTGGCTTGGAGCATCTTTTACTAAAGGTCTCTCTTTTTTTGTTTCGAATTTAATTTTTTTGAATAGGTTTTTTAAATCCATACGTAATCCTTATTTAATTATTTTAATGCTTCGAATTTATCTAATTCGTCTAGTTTTTCCCACGGGTAATCGCTTTGCCCAACTTGTCCTCGTGCTGCTACATCTGCGTATAAAAATGTATCTTCACTTGGCTTATCTAAATTGAATTTTTTGATAATCCATCGTGGGGTTAAACTAAAAGTTTGGCTTACAAACTCTGAAAGTTCATCATCATTTTTAACCGTATATGTACCACTTGTGTCTACACAGATTGATGTAGGTTTTGCAACACCAATAGCATATGAAAGTTGAACATTGCATTTTTTAGCAAGTCCAGCTGCAACTATATGCTTAGCAATCCATCTTGCTGCATACAAACCACTTCTATCAACTTTTGTGTAGTCTTTAGAGCTTTGAGCTCCTCCACCAATAGGGGCATACCCACCAAAGGAATCAACTATTAATTTTCGTCCTGTTAATCCACTGTCATGCAATGGTGAATGATTAACATATCTTCCCGTTGGGTTAATATGGATAATTGTCGTTTTTGGGTCATACAACTTAGTTGGAAGTCCTGTATCATCAATAAGTCCTTGAATTAAAGTTCTTACATCTTTAATATCCATACTCTCTGTACTTGGAGCACTTACAACAATAGTGTGAATTTTTTGTGGGTTACAATTTTCAAAATTCTCTTTATTACCATAATCAATAGTAACTTGTGTTTTAATATCAACGCCTAGTTTATGGTTATGTGCTAATGCATAGTGATAGACTTTATCACACAACATTCGGGCATAGCTAATAGCAGCTGGCATATAATCTGATGTTTCACTTGAAGCAAAACCAAACATAATTCCTTGGTCACCTGCTCCTATTTCTCCATCTTTTTGGTCAACACCTTGATTAATATCAGGACTTTGTTGATTTAACAAAACTTGAACTTGAACATCATCTGGGTGTAAGCATTGCTCTTTTGTAAAAGCACTCTTCCCATCGTATCCAATTTTTGCCAATGCATCTTTTACAATTTGTTCATAATCTTTAATACTTAAATTTGCATTGGATTTAACTTCTCCACCAATTATCACATGCTTTCCAGCAACAAATACTTCAGAAGCCACTCTAGACTCGCTGTCTTCTATGATAAGTCTATCAACTATACTGTCTGCGATTATATCCGCACATTTGTCAGGGTGTCCTGGGCTTACTACTTCTGAAGTAAATAAATACTCTTTTTTGTTTTCCATCTTTGTTTTCCTCGTAGGTTTTCCATTTTTGTTTTCCATTATTTTTAATTACATTGCGTTTGTTGCGTCAAAAAAATAATAAATATACAATAATTTTAAAATAGCCAAAGGCTATTCAACAGTAACTGATTTTGCCAAATTTCTTGGCATATCAATATCATTTCCTAATCTTACAGATATTTCCATTGAAAATAACTGTAATACAATTAACATTTCAAAAAATTCCAACATATAATGGTCTTTTGAATTGGTTTGTATAAAATCATCGGCAAGTTCAAAACTTAATGGCGAAATAGCACAAATAGTGCTGTCTCTTGCACTTAACTCCTCAACGTTACTTTTTATTTTATCATAAAGTTTGTTTTCAGGCATTAAAGCAATGGTAAAAAGTTCGGGGTCTGCTAATGCAATGGGACCGTGTTTCATCTCACCTGCTGGGTATCCCTCAGCATGCAAATATGAAATTTCTTTTAATTTTAAAGCCCCTTCAAGAGCTAATGGGAAAAAGACGTCTCGTCCTATAAAGAAAAAACCATGACCGTGCAAATAGCGTTTCGACAATCGTTTTGTTTTTTCATGCATGGTATTTGTTACTAATAATGCTTGTGGTACTTCTCTTAATGCGCGAAGCTCATTTTCAAGCATTGTTTTTTCTATTGTATTTTTGTACTTTGCAAAATACAATGCCAACATCCATAACACAACAACTTGAGTAGAAAAAGCTTTGGTACTAGCAACCCCTTTTTCAATTCCAGCTCGTGTTAAAATACAGTGATCCGCAATTCGCGTCATAGAAGAGTTATCTACATTACAAATTACAATCGTTTTTAACCCATTTTTCTTTGCCATTTTTAAAGCTTCTAATGTATCTGCTGTCTCCCCACTTTGAGAAATAACAATAAAAAGAGTATCTTTTGTTAATAAAGGTTCTTTATATCGGAATTCACTCGCAATTTCGACATTACATTTTATTTTTGCCAATCTTTCAAATAAATAAGAAGCTGTTAATCCTGCATGGTAAGAGGTTCCACACGCACAAATTTTAATTTCATTTATTCCTTCTAAGATAGAAGCATCTGCCTCATCAAAGGCAATTGAATTATCAAAAATTCTTCCTAACATAGTATCACTTACTACTGTTGCTTGTTCATAAATCTCTTTTTCCATAAAAAATCGGAAACCCTCTTTTTGAGCAAATTGTTTAGAAGTAGGCAATGTCGACCACGTAATTTTTTCTTCATTAAAAAATACAATTCCCTCTTTAGTAGCAATTCCTCCAAAGCCATCTTCTAAATAAACAACTTCGTTGCTTAATCCTATTAGTGGAGCATCTGAAGAGGCAAATAAGACCTCTTCTTTATTGTTCCCACGAGCTACAATTAAAGGTGAACCATGTTTAAAAAAGTAAATTCTATCAGGACACGCTTTTGAAATAAGTAAAATAGAAAAAGCACCTTCAAGCTCTTTAATAGTTTCGTTAAACGCTTTGGTACAATCATTAAGCCGATTTTGATGATACTCAAACAGATGCACAATAACTTCAGTATCCGTTTGAGAAACAAACTTATGTCCATTAGAAAGTAGCATCTCTTTAAGTTCTTTATAGTTTTCAATAATACCATTATGCACCACATAAGAGTATTCCCCTAAATGTGGATGAGCGTTAAGTTCAGTTGGTTTTCCATGAGTTGCCCATCTTGTGTGTCCTATGCCTAAATCATACTCTTCACATAAATCAGATTGATTGATTTTTTCTTCTAAGTTGTTTAGCTTTCCCAACGCTTTATACACGGAGATATGTTTACTATTTAATAAAGCAATTCCAGCTGAGTCGTACCCTCTGTACTCTAACTCTTTTAAGCCCTCAAGTAAAATGTCAACCGTTTTTTGTTTTCCAATATAACCAACAATTCCGCACATATAAGCTTACCTTCATATATATTTTAGTGGGGTATTGTAGTTTGTTTTTACTAAAAAAAGGCTTTTATTGTTTTACCCACACCATTTTCTTATGTATCTTCTAAGCTCTTTTTGATTTCTATAAACTGATCTATATTTTTAAAAAACAGATCAATGAGTTCTGGGTCAAAATGTTTTCCTCTCTCTTCTTTAAATAACTCTAGAATATCTTCCATTTTCCATGCTTTTTTATAAACTCTATCATGCCCTAACGCATCAAAAACATCTGCAATGGCAGTAATACGTCCAAAAATATGTATCTCTTTATCTTTTAATCCAAAAGGATAACCACTTCCATCAAATCTTTCATGATGCTCTTTAGCAATAGTAGAAGCAGCTTGAAAAACTTCTCCACTAGAATCTTTTAAAATATTATGTCCTACTAAAGTGTGTTGTTTCATTGTCTCAAACTCTTCAATTGTAAGTTTCCCTGGTTTATTTAAAATAGCATCTGAAATACCAATTTTACCAATATCATGCATAGGACTTGCAGCAAAAAGTATCTCTATTTCTTTTACAGAAAGCCCATAAAGTTCTCCTAAAAGCCTAGAATAATACGCTACTCTTTTAACATGGTTTCCTGTTTCTTTACTTCTTGTTTCTGTAATTTCACCCATTTTATAAATAATATCTTGCTGCACAGCTCCCAGTTGAGAGTGAAGATTAAAAACTTCAGTAATATCTTTTCTAATACTCATATATTCTAAGGTTTTTCCTTTTGAATTTTTAATAGGTACTACCGTTGCTAAAGAGTAATATTTCTCTCCTTTTTTATTGATATTTACAATTTGCCCTCTGTATATTTTGTCTTTTTTAATTTCAACCCAAAGTTTTTCTACATCTTCATCATTAATTTCGCTTGGTCGTTGTATAAAACCATAATCTTTTCCTATTAGCTCTTCTTTGGTATAACCACTTTTCTGACAAAAAAGTTTATTGACATAGGTAATTTTTCTATCAAGGCTAAGTCTTAAAATAAGATTGCTTTGTTCAATTGCATTTTCATAGAGTTTTGACAGCATTAAAATATCGTTAAAACTCTCTTTATTAATATTAAATTGTTCTCGAAGGTACTCTTTGGTAGTTTCAATTTCTGTAATATCAGAACGCACTGCAATATGTTCTAAAACATTACCTTTAGAGTCTAAAATAGGATTAATAATTGCTTGTACCCAATAAGCACTGCCATCTTTTCTTCTATTTTTTACTTTTCCTATCCAAGGCTGTTTTAACTCTTTAATCGTGTGCCACATCTCTTGAAAAACTTCTTTTGGCACATCTGGGTGTCGTACTATATTGTGAGATTTCCCTAAAAGCTCTTCTTGGGAATATCCAGAAATTTTACAAAACTCATTGTTAGCATAGGTAATAACTCCTTTAGCATCTGTTTTTGAAACAATAAAACTTTTATCAACAGTTCCTTTATATTGTTTCAATAGTTGCTTGGATTCTTCATAAGAGTCTTCTAGTTGGTTTGTAGAGTCAATTATTTTTTTAAAAAGGAAAATTATCAATATAATTATAATACTTATTGTAAGAAGAAAAAATATGCTCAAAGCATACAATCTTTTATTCGTAGACTCAATTTTTGCTAAAATAGAATTATTAACTTTTTCGAATATCTCTTTTTCTATTTGGAACAACATATCAATAGCACCAGTTGCTGTTTTAAACCACTCGTTAGAGTCCATTGTAATATTTTTATTTTGAATAATATCTTGAACAATTTCAAGAGTTTTCTCAATCTCTTTTTTTTGTAAATGTTTTTCATAAACTAAAAGAAAATCTTTTGGAATTAAAAGTTCAAAGTCATCTTTATTTTTATAAAACTCTTCTTGAATATAAAAAATTCTATCTCTGTTTTTTTCACTAAAAGAGTGAAATATGCCATTAATAACAAGTGCCCTTAATTTTCCCAAAGACTCTTTTTTGTTTAATAGAAAATTGTATGCTTGTATATAACGGCTATTATCATTGTCACTGGTCAAAAAAGGGATCACTTTAATCTCTTTTTGAAGTTCATAAATAAGTTTAGTATAGGCTTCTACAATTTCAAGTTGACTCATTTTGTCTAAATCTATATTGTCTCTGTAGTTTTTAAGTTTTTTCTCATAATTCAAAATATCTTGATATAACAGCAGTTGTTTATTTATACTCTTTTGAAGTAAAAGATCAAGCTCTTCTCTTGAGCTTTTTAATATCTCTTGTATTTCTTTGGTTTTAAAAGAACTATAATGAACCGACACTCCTCTTTCTATTTGTATATAATGAATAACGGAAGAGAGATATTGTGCTTCAAAAAGATAGTTTTTGGTTTTGTTTAAATTTTGTCTATTTTCAACCATATTAAAAACAATTATTGCAAACATAAAGAAAATAAAAAGCAAAGGAAGAAAAAGTATATAAAACAATTTTGTTTTTAAATTTAATTTCATTTTATCCCTACTATCATAAATTGCTATTTTATTGCTATTTTGAATTTTGTCGCAATTCTACTATATTTACTCTCTGTTTTTTATGACATATATCAAGAAAATAACAAAGCAAAATATTTTATTATTATATAATATTTTTTGTATTACTTTAAGAAATACAAAAATAAAATATTGTCTATAAATTATAATTATATTATAAAGTGTTTCTAAATTTTAATAACTGGAATTAGTTGTAAAAAAGAGCCTTTGCTTAAGCCTCAATTTTAAAAATATTGTGTAAATTAACAAGAACAAATCTTTTAAAGATAAATAATTATAAAGAGTGAGACTTTTATGAAACAAACACTAATGGGAAATGATGCGATTGCGTGGGGATTGGTCCATGCAAATGTTGATATGGTTAGCGGGTACCCTGGAACTCCTTCAAGCGAGATTCTAACTGAAGTTCAAAAAATAAAGTATAAGCTTAACTTAGACATCTATGCTGAGTGGGGAACCAATGAAAAAGTTGGTTTTGAAGTAGCTTACGCAGGTGCTATTGCTGGAAGACGAACCTGTGCTACCATGAAACAAGTTGGCTTAAATGTTGCAAGTGATGCACTTATGAGTGCAGCTTACATTGGGAACCTTGGGGGAATGTTGCTTATTGCTGCTGATGACCCTGGTTTTCACTCCTCTCAAACAGAGCAAGACAGTCGTGTTTTTGCCAAATTTGCTCGTATTCCTGTACTTGACCCTGCTACTCCACAAGATGCTTATGACCTTACTAAGTATGGAGTAGAACTTTCTGAAAAGTTTCAAATTCCTGTGATGCTTCGTCCTGTAATGCGTGTTTGTCATGCAAGAGAAATTATAGAGATGGACGATGAGACAAACTTCAAACCAAATAAAGGCGAATTTAAAAGAGATGTTCCAAGATGGGGTGCAGTTCCACGAAAAGATAGATTCCCACAAGGAAAAGAGCAATTAAAACGGATGGAAGTTATCAAAGAGTATAACTGGGAAAATCTTTTAAAAAAAGAGTTTGATAAGTGTGAGGGTAAAAACAAGACTCTAATAATTACTAGTGGTACTGGTTATGGTTTTACAAAAGAGACATTAAGTGATTTGAATTTAGAAGCAGATGTTGTAAAAATACTTATGCCATACCCTTTGCCTGTTGCACAAATTAGAGAGAAATTAAAATCATATGATAAAGTTTTAGTAGTAGAAGAGCCATATCCATGTGTTGAAGAGCAAATTGCAGCTTCAAATGTTTTTGGAAAACTTACAAACAGTATCCACCAAATAGATGAGATGAGTAAAGAAGAAATTTTAAAAGCATTTCAAAATATTGGTCTTTACAGTGGAAAAAATATCTATGAAACTCCTGCCGCTCTTAACTTTGAAGTGGAAGCTCGTCCACCAGCATTGTGTCCTGGTTGCCCACATCGTGATATTTATTATGCTATTACAAAAGTGTTTAAAAAGAAAAAAGCAATCTATCCTTCTGATATTGGATGTTATACTCTAGCTATTGCACAAGGTGCCATTGATAGTATTTTATGTATGGGGGCTAGTGTCTCTATGGCCAGTGGTTTTTCTCTTAGTGATCCAGATAAAACTACCGTTGCTACTATTGGAGATGGAACATTTTTTCACTCAGGAATTCCACCACTTTTAAATGCAATATATCAAAACCATAAGTTCATTTTAGTAATTCTTGATAATTCTACTATTGCAATGACAGGTCGACAAACTACTCCTTCAAGGGAGAACAAAAATATTGACATCAAAAAAATAGTTGAGGGAATGGGCATTGATTGTATGGAGCACCAATACTCTTATGAAATGCAAGATAATATTGACTTCTTTAAAGAGGTAAAAAAAGTACACGCAAATGCAACAGGTCCTACTGTTATAGTAGTTCGAGAGTTTTGTATTTTAGACAGAGAAAGAGCGCCTGAGTTTATTCCTAATATCTTTGCAAAAGTTGACCCAGAACTTTGTGTAGCATGTGACCAATGTACTACTATATACAAATGCCCTCCAATGGCTTATAACGATGATGGCGTAATTGAAATAGATCCATTTTTATGTGCTGGTTGTGGAGGATGTTTGGATGTGGTTTGTCCAACAGATGCATTTGTGCAAGATTTTGACTACTTAAGAAGAGGTAACTAAAATGAAATATCAGATTGTAATAGCTGGTTTTGGTGGGCAAGGGGTTGTTTTTTTGGTTAAACTTTTAGCTATTTGTGCAGGTAACAGAAATATTGCATTTTTAGGAACTGAAAATCATGGTATGAGTCAAAGAGGAGGTTCCGTCTCTTGTGATATTAAAATTGGAGATTTTACAAACCCTGTAATTGATAAAAACCAAGCAGACCTTATGATTGCACTAGAGAAAAATGAAGGTTTAAGAAACGTTGCTTTTGTAAAGCTTGAAGGAACTATGGTTACAAATGCAAAAGACAAAGAGAGTTATCCTGAACTTCCTTTTAAAGCGTTTGCTAAAATTGATGCTTTTAAAAAAGCTGAAAATGGTGAGTTCCCTATTCAAGGACTCAATGTCTATATGTTAGGCATTGCACTCGTACATGACAAAACTTTTCCTTTTAACTTAGAAGAGGTAAAAACTGCCATAACTCAAATGAACGCAAAAGTAGCCGAACAAAACATTAAAATCTTAGATCAAGCCATGAAAGATGCTAAGGAGTCTAAATAATGTGGAATAAAATAGAGGGAGCTTCTAGAGAAACAATTGAAGAGATTCAACTTAAAAGGCTTAAGGAAACGCTATTAAGAGTTTATGAATTAACATCTTTTTACAAAGAAAAGTTTGACGAACTGGGTATTTCTCCAAAAGATATAACCTCTTTAAAAGATATAGAAAAACTGCCCTTTACTAAAAAACAAGATTTAAGAGACTATTACCCTTTTGGACTTTTTACCGTTCCTATGAGTGAAGTTGTAAGGGTACATAGCTCAAGTGGAACTACAGGAAAACCAACAGTAGTTGGTTATACACAAGCAGATCTTGATGTTTGGGATGAAGTTATGGCTAGAGTTTTTACTATGGCGGGAGCTACTTCAGAAGATGTTGTTCATAACGCTTATGGATATGGTCTTTTTACAGGAGGACTTGGATTTGATAGTGGTGCTAAAAAAATAGGAGCTACCACTATTCCTGTTAGCAGTGGCTTTACAGATAGGCAAATCATGATTATGAAGGATTTTAAAGCCACTATTCTTGCGTGTACTCCCTCTTTTGCTCTGCATATGTATGAAACTGCTAAAAAATCGGGAAGTGGTTACTTAAAAGACTTTAAATTAAAATCGGGAGTATTTGGAGCTGAGCCCACAAGTGATGGACTTAAAGAAGAAGTTTCTCGTGTTTGGGGAATTGACTATCATGAAGTTTATGGACTAAGTGAAATAATTGGACCGGGGGTGAGTTCAAACTGTAAACACTCTAAGCTTTTACATGTAAACGAAGACCACTTTTATCCTGAGATAGTAGACCATAAAACGGGTAAAGTTTTAGAAGATGGAAAACGAGGTGAATTGGTTATAACTTCACTTACTAAACAAGCTCTTCCTCTTATTCGCTATAAAACGGGAGATATTACCTCTTTACATCGTGCTGCTTGTGCTTGTGGTAGAACTCTAGTTAGAATGGAGAGTATTGTGGGTCGGGTTGATGATATGATTATTGTCAATGGTGTTAATGTTTATCCATCTCAAGTTGAGCATGTTATTGCAAATACAGAAGGAGTTACACTTAATTACCAAATTATTGCAGATAAAAAAGGTCATTTAAATAAACTAGAAATTTTAGTAGAAGTTAGCGATGATGTTCTTAGTGACTCAGTATCTGAAATGGAAAAAATTAAAAAAAATATACAACACTCAATAGCTAATAATCTTTGCATAAACGCAAGTGTAAAGTTAGTAAAGCCTAGAACACTTGAGCGAAGCATGGGCAAAGCTGTTCGTGTTATAGATAAAAGGGCATAAAATGTCAAAAACTATTAAACAGTTATCTATTTTTGTTGAAAATAAAATGGGAGAGTTAAGTGATATAACTACACTTTTAGCCTCAGAAAACATCTCTATAGAGTCCATCAATCTTTCCGATGCAAGTGATTTTGGAATTCTTAGATTAATTGTAAATGACAGACAAAAAGCAAAAGATATCTTAGAAAAAAATGGTTTCTCCTCAAAATTTATAGATGTTTTTGCTGTAGAAATTAGTGATCATGTTGGAAGTTTTAACTCCGTTATAAAAGCATTATCCAAGCAAAATATAAATATAGAATACACGTACACTCTTTCAAATGCAAAACTAGGTGCTTTTGTATTTAAAGTAGCCGATTCGGAGTTAGAAATGGCTATAGAAACGCTTGAAAAAGAGGGTATTCATCTTCTTTGTGAAATTTAACCAAGGCTAAACAGAAGACTCAAAATATTAATAAAAAAAGATAGATGTTAAAAATCTATCTGTAAAGAGGTCTTAGACCTCTACTGTAAATCACGACAACAAAGCTTTATGCAGTTGTGATATTAACTTCATAACATACATAAATGTAGAAATAGAGTAACACTAATTTCTTTATTTTTTAAAATATAACAATTTTATATATTTTTTGTAAAATTTCCGATATAATTTTTTCAGTCTGTGAATTCTTTTTAATAGTACTGTCTTACTACAAAATGGTGATTTATGCATTTAATAATTAACTTTAATTTATGGATTTATTGGAATTTATAAGTGAATGCTACAAAAGATTAGATTAAAAAAAATTACTAAAGGATTATTCCTATGTCTCTACTGCTTCCCCCTGATACCAATTCGTTAAAAAATGTTCAAAAACTCTGTGAAATTTCCGATGCTTATGAATCAAACAGCCAATTAGATGCTCTTTTTGTTGAAGCCTTTAAAGAGATTATCGTTTGGCACAGAAAACACAACTATAATACCCCAAGAAAAAGAAACAACAATTTGTAAAGTTTAATTCTCAAAAAGATAGAATTAAACAATAAAAATAGAGGGTATAGATATGAGTAGAAAGATGAAACAATAC
>JBAYYP010000051.1:0-14095 GCA_041672955.1 Arcobacteraceae bacterium | reverse complement strand
TGTGATATTTTCTCCTTAGCCATGAGTACTCCTAAGCGGTTGGAGTACATGAACTTTACAAAACCATATTTGTCTTTCCCTTTGGTTATTGCAACTAAACTTGATACTTTGTTTATTCCTAATGTTGAAGATGTGATAAATACAAAAAAATTGGCAATTATTAAAGGATATTCATATGCTGAAATTTTGAAAGAAAGATATCCTTTAAATAAAATTGTAGAAGTAAATAATATACAAGAAGGGTTAAGTAAAGTAGCTAATTCTGAAGTGTTTGGCTTTATTGACACGCTTGCAACCGTTGGATATGAACTTCAAAGAGAGCATATAGGAGAGCTTAAAATTGCTGGAAAGTTTAATGACAATTGGGAGTTAAGCATAGGTGTTCGAAACGATGACCTTGTACTGTTGGATATTTTTGAAAAAGCTATTGAAAGTTTGAGTTTCCAAGAGAAACAAGAGATATTTAACCAATGGCTTTTTGTAAAAATTGATGAAAAAACCAACTATGGCTTAGCTACTCAAATTGCACTTGTACTTCTTATATTAATGGCATTTATTGTCTATAGAAATCGTCATTTACAACAATACAATAAAAAAATAAAAAAACAAGCTACGGAACTTGCAAAGATTAACAAAGAGCTTATCAAGACAAAAAAGAAACTCGAAAAATCTCTTAGTGCCATCGAAGTGCTGTATGATTGTATGCTCGATGCGGTATTTGTATTTGAAGAAAAAACCTGTATTGATGTCAATGAAGTGGCCGTTAAAATGTTTGGTTATGAGACTAAAGATGAGATGAAAGGTTTAAGTATAACGGCATTTACTCACATTCAATCATTGGTTGAAGTGCAAACTAAATTTAAAGATAATACTACTCCTTATGAAATTAAATGTGTTCGAAAAAATGGCACAGTTTTTCCTACTTTAGCGCAAGGCACCAATATTGTTTTAAATGGAAAAAAAGTTCGAGTCTCTGTTTTAATTGATTTAAGTGAAATTAAAAGTAAAGAAAAACTACTTATTCAACAAAGTAAATTGGCTTCCATGGGAGAGATGATTGGAAATATTGCACACCAATGGAGACAGCCTTTAAATATTATAAGCACAACTGCAACGGGCATGAAATTGCAGCTTGAATTTGGTACGTTTAATCAAACCGATGCCGTTAAAGAACTGGATGTTTTAAATGACACGGTGCAGTATTTATCTAAAACAATTGATGATTTTAGAAACTTTTTTAAAAGCGAAAAAGAACAAAAAGTTTTTAGTATTGAACAATCTATTCGAAAAAATATAAAGCTTCTAGAAGGAGCTTTTAAAATGCACAACATTGAAATTGTATTTGATAAAGTAGAAGATTTTAACGTTAAAAGCTATGAAAATGAGTTTATTCAAGCCATTTTAAATATTTTTTATAATGCCAAAGATGTGTTGGAAAATAAGAATTATAAGCGATATATTTTTATAGCTATTTATAAAGAAGATAAGGAAGCGGTTATTACTATTAAAGATAATGGGGGTGGAATTAAAGAGGAGATTATAGCTCAAATTTTTGACCCTTATTTTACAACAAAGTATAAAAGTAATGGCACAGGAATAGGGCTTTATATGACGCACCAAATTATTCAAGGCAATATGGAAGGAAAAATAGAAGTAACCAATGAAACGTTTTTCTATGAAAATATTGAGTATACGGGGGCTGTTTTTAAGATAAAACTGCCTCTTTTATAAAGATTTACACAAATTTAGATATAATCCTTTCCTATGAAAAAAGATAATATTATACTAATGGGTTTTATGGGTGTTGGAAAAGGCACCATTGCACGAGCGTTGGCAGAACAAACGAAACAATTTGCGGTTGACAGCGATGATTTAATAGAGAGTTTACAAAACAGAAAAATTAAAACAATTTTTGCAAAAGAGGGAGAGGAATATTTTAGAAACCTCGAGCAAGAGTGTGCTAATTGGATAGAAATGTGTGTAAATGGTACAATTATTTCAGTAGGCGGTGGATTTTTCAAACGTCCCAATTTTAAAAACCTAGGCACAATTATATATTTACAATCCTCTTTTGAGGGCATTATGGACAGAATTAATAACGCCCCTAATGCGAAAAATAAGTTAAAAAAACGCCCGTTATTGCAAGATATGCAAGAGGCTAAAAAACTCTTTGATACAAGAGGGCCTAGCTATGAAGAGATTGCAGATATTGTTATTGATGTTGAGAATAAAAATATCGAAAACATTGTTAATGAAATATTAAAAAAAGTAAAATAAAGAAGAGTTATGAAAATTATATACACCACAGATTCTAATTTTAAAACCGAATTCGAACAGATATTGAACCGAGCAAAGAGTGATATTAAAGAAGTTTCAAATATTGTTACTAATATTATTGATGATATTATTGAAAATAAAAATGAAGCGCTTAAAGCACATATTGAAAAGTTTGACAACTGGAAAGTTAATAGCGATGAAGAGTTGCAAATAGATGTTAAGCATATGAAAAAAGCGTATGATAATCTTGACGAAAAGTTAAGAAATGCCTTACATTTAGCCTATGATAGAATTAAATCTTATCACGAAAAGCAACTGCCAAAATCGTGGATGGAGTTTGAAAAAAATGGAACTATTTTAGGACAAAAAGTAACAGCAGTAGACCGTGCGGGGCTTTATATCCCTGGTGGAAAAGCTGCGTATCCGAGCAGTTTACTTATGAACGCTATTCCTGCAATTGTTGCAGGGGTTGAAGAGATAATTGTGTGTACTCCAACTCCAAATAATGAAGTAAATGAGCTTTTATTAGCAGCTTGTCATTTATGTAAAATTACAAAAGCGTTTAAAGTAGGGGGTGCTAGTGCCATTGCTGCCATGGCGTATGGAACGCAAACGATTCCTAAAGTTGATGTAATAACAGGACCTGGAAATATTTTTGTAGCAACGGCTAAAAAGTTAGTTTTTGGGGAAGTTAACATTGACATGATTGCAGGGCCTAGTGAAATTGGAATTTTAAGCGATGGCAGTGCCAATGCTAAATATTTAGCCATTGATTTACTTTCACAAGCCGAACACGATGAGATGGCCAGTTCTATTTTAATTACTACGTGTGAAGAGATAGCTAAACAAACCAGTATTGAAGTAGATGAGTTTTTGAAAAACTTAAGCCGAAAAGAGATTGCTCAAAAATCAATCGATGAAAGAGGAGCTATTATAGTAGCTGCTACAATGGATGAAGCCATTTCGCTTATGAATGAAATTGCCCCTGAACACTTAGAAGTTATGACGCATAATCCGTTTGAACTTTTAGCTAAAATAAAACACGCAGGAGCTATTTTTCTAGGTCCAAATACGCCTGAACCTATTGGTGATTATATGGCAGGACCCAATCATACGCTTCCAACGGGAAGTACGGCAAAGTTTTATAGCCCTTTAAATGTAGAGAATTTTTTGAAAAAATCTTCTATTATTAGTTTTTCACGGCAAGCTATTGAAGAATTAGGAGAAGCTTGTGCCTTGTTAGCAGATACTGAAGGTTTAACAGCTCACGCTCAATCGGTGCGAGAACGACTAAAAAATTAATTAACATCAAGGCAAATACCTAAAAATGGTGTTAAGCTATGCATAGAATAAAAAAAGGTGAAAAAATGAGTTATATGAAAGATTGGTTTACAGAAGATGAAGATGATATTTTTATGGGAAGCCCAAAATCAAAATATTTTGATATAAGCCGACAAGCCAATGATGAGATTGTAGAAGATGAAATGGATAAAATCATTGAACGCTATGCGGCTATGGAGTTGATACTTTCACAAAATAAAGATGAAGAGTTTGATATTAATAAACAAATTGATCAATATATTTTTGAAAATGGCGATGAAGTTGCTCGTATGAAAAAAGGTTTGTATATTGAATTTACCGGCGATATTGTTTGTAGACTTGATTCATAAGGCAATATGTGGAAGCGTTAGGTTTAGTTAAAGAGCAAATTAAAACTTTTGTACAAGAGTGTAACGATGAAACATCGTTAGCACTTTTGGATTTACTAGCAACGGGAAAAATGTTGCGAAGTAAACTGATTTTAAAAATTGCAGGAATTAATGAAGAGTCGGTAAAACTGTGTGCGGTTGTAGAGATGATTCACGCAGCATCGTTACTTCATGACGATGTGATTGATGAATCGGATACCCGAAGAGGGAAACCCTCTTTAAATGCGTTGTTTGATAATAAAACGGCCATTATGTTTGGCGATATTTTGTACTCTAAAGCCTTTACCGAACTTAGTCAAATGAATCCAAAAATTGCTTACACCGTTTCAAGTGCTGTTACTTTGTTAAGTATTGGTGAAATGTTGGATGTTAATTTAACAAAATCATTTAACAGTAATTATGATTTGTATTTGGATATGATTTACAAAAAAACTGCCTCTTTAATTGAAGCTTCAGCAAAAGCTGCTGCGATACTTGCCAATAAAGATGAAGAAAAATATGCACTCTATGGGAAAAATCTGGGACTTGCTTTTCAAATGGTGGATGATATTTTAGATATTACTCAAGACAGCGAAACATTAGGCAAACCTGCCATGCTTGATTTTGTTGAAGGAAAAGTAACCATTCCTTACTTATTTTTACACCAACGAACGAATGAGAAAGAAAAATTAGAGGCATTATACAAAAAACCCTTAAGTAAAGAAGAAATGGCGTGGATAAAAGAGCAAATGCAAGAGACTAACGCCTTAGAAGATGCCATTTTAGAAGCCAAAGCCTTAGGAAATGAAGCCATTGAAGCCTTGAAAGATGAAAACAGGCTTGAGCTTGTAATGATAATGAAAGCGATGATAGAAAGAGAGTTTTAATATGAGTTATTTAAGCATAAGTTTTACGCATAAAAATACCGATATAAATACCCGTGAAAAATTGGCATTTCCTGATGACAATGCTAGGGAAACCTTTTTAAAAACCATTTTAGATAATGGCGTTATTAAAGAAGCGGTTCTTTTGTCGACTTGTAATCGTGTAGAGATTATTACAACCGTTAATGAACTTCAAAAAGCAAAAGAGATTATCTTAAAAGTATTGGCAAAATATTCAGAACTTGATTACGATGATTTGAGTCTGCGTGCTAATATTTATGAAGCTTCGGGGGCGATTCATCATCTTTTTACAGTAGCTTCTGCTTTAGACTCTTTAGTTATTGGTGAAACTCAAATTGTAGGACAACTCAAAGATGCATACCGGTTATCTTTAGCAAAAGGGTATTGTTCACAAGGAATAACAAGAGCTATGACCTATGCGTTTAAATGTGCTGCGAATGTACGAACGGCAACGAGTTTAGGAACAGGTTCTGTTTCCGTTGCTAGTACCGCTGTTGCTAAAGCTAAGAGTTTGGTTCCTAATGCTCAAGGCGTAAAAGCCTTGGTTGTGGGTGCTGGCGAGATGAGTGAACTAACTATTAAACATCTTCTTTCTTCAGGGTTTGAAGTGGTATTATTAAGCCGTAATATTAAAAAAGCAAAGCTATTAGCAGACACTTTTGAAAAACCTATTGATGTACAGCCGTATGAAAATATTGACAGACTTTTAAATGAACTTCCTATATTAATTAGTGCGACATCTGCTCCCTATCCAATAATTAAACAAAATATGGTCAACGAGTGCAGTTTTAACCGATACTGGTTTGACATTGCAGTTCCAAGAGACATTGATGAGATTAAAAGTCCTTATTTACACCTTTTTGCGGTGGATGATTTACAAGATATTGTGAATGAAAATATGAGTTTACGAGCCGAAAAAGCCAAACAAGCCTATTTGATTGTTAACCAACTCTCAACAGAATTTTTTGATTGGTTAAAATCGCTTGAAATTGAGCCTGTGGTTAAAAACTTATATTTAAAAGCCAATACGGTAATTGAAAAAAGAGTAAACATTGCCATTGCAAAAGGGTTTGTAGATGGTAATAATGAAGAGAATATCAAAAAATTGTGTCAAAGCGTTCTAAATGAGTTTTTACACCATCCTACCATTCAACTTAAAGATATTGCTAGAAAATCCGAGTGCGATGTGGTGTTAGGTTCTATACAATCGGTATTTGGATTACAAAACGACTCAAATGTGTTGCACCAATGTGAACACGCTATTAAATTTAATACATAGGAAATCTTTTTATGAAATTCAGTCAACTTTTTATACCTACAACCAAAGAGACACCAAGTGATGCTACTTTACCTTCACACCAATATTTAGTTCGAGGTGGATTTATTAACCAACAAGGGGCAGGGTTGTACAACTTTATGCCTTTGGGAAAAATTGTTTTAGAAAAAATTCGTGCAATTGTTAAAGAAGAGTTAGATAATGCTGGTTGCAACGAAGTGCAACTGGGCTTTATAACGCCTTTAAGTCTATGGGAAGAATCAGGCAGAGCTTCTAAAATGGGTGCTGAGATGCTTAGAATAAAAGATAGAAAGAACAACGATTTTGTGTTATCGCCTACAAACGAAGAAGCTATGGTGGAGCTTGTTAAAAACAGAGTAACAAGCTACAAAGAACTACCTTTAAATTTGTATCAAATTAACATAAAATTTCGTGATGAAGCACGACCACGATTTGGACTTATGCGAGGACGAGAGTTCTTAATGAAAGATGGATACAGCTTTCATGCAAGCCATGAAGATATGGTTCGAGAGTTTCATGCAATGGAAAAAACCTATAAAAAAATATTTAGACGATTGGGGCTAGAATTCCGAGTAGTAGATGCAGATTCAGGAGCTATTGGAGGAAGTGGTTCTAAAGAGTTTATGGTGTTAGCCAATTCAGGTGAAGATACTATTGTTGTGTGTAAAGGGTGTTCTTATGGGGCGAATATTGAAGCAGCTGTAAGAAAAAAAGAGCAATTTACTTCATGGTATGAAAACACAGAAGAAGAGCAAAAAACTCAAAAAGTTGAAACCATTGGCTTTAAAACCATAGATGAGGTAAGCAACTTTTTAAATGTTTCAAAAGCACAAACAATAAAAGCTGTCATTAAACGAGCAATTTATGAAGAGGGCTCAAAAGTGGTTGTCTTTTTTATTCGAGGTGAGGATGAACTAGAAGAAACCAAAGCTACAAACAGTGTAAATGCTTTAGAGTTAGTAGATATTAGTGAAGATGAGATTACAGAAGCTGGATTGTGTGCTGGTTATGTAGGGCCTTTTGGGTTACATCCTTCAATTGTTTTTGTAATAGATAATGAGATTAAAAATGAACAAGGTTTAGTGTGTGGAGCAAATGAAGAAAATTTCCATATTATAAATACCGATTTGTCTTTGCTTAAAGAGGCAAAACATTTTGACTTAATTGCTGTTAATGAAGGTGATATTTGTACTTGTTGTGGCGGAGAGTTGTATCATACAAAAGGGATTGAAGTAGGACATATTTTTCAATTAGGAACAAACTATTCTACCCCTTTAAAAGCAAATTTTTTAGATGCCAATGGAAAAACACAACCTTTTATTATGGGAACATATGGAATTGGAGTTTCAAGATTAGTAGCTGCTGTAATTGAACAAAATCATGATGACAAGGGGTGCATTTGGACACCCGCAACCGCTCCTTTTATGGTAGATATTATTGTATCGAATGCCAAAAATGAAGAGGAATTAGCAGCTGGCGAAATGATGTATAAAGAGTTAAAATCTAAAAATATTGAAACACTTTTAGACGACAGAACAAGCGCTCGATTTGGTTTTAAAATGAGCGACTTTGAACTTATTGGATTTCCTTATGCAATTATTGTAGGAAAAAAATTAAGTGAAAATAGAGTCGAAATCGTTGAAAGACGAACACTTGAAAAAACAGAAATAGAGATTTCAAATGTGGCTTCGTATTTAGAAAAATTAATTAAAAAAGGATAGAGGTAAACATGATACTAGATTTCATAGGAAATGCTATTTTTGCGTTGATTATATTTTTTGTGGGAAAATGGTTGGTTGGTGAAGCCACAAATATTATTGTAAAATTATTACAAAAAAGTTCTAAGTTAGATCAAACATTGGTGATATTTTTCAAAAATATTATCTATTATGCCTTGTTAATTGTGGTTATTTTAACAGCACTTGAACAAGTAGGTATCCAAACAACCTCCTTTTTAGCAATTTTAGGAGCAGCTGCTTTAGCCATTGGTTTAGCACTAAAAGATTCACTTTCAAACTTTGCTTCAGGGGTGTTAATTATTTTATTTAAACCTTTTAAAATTGGAGATTTTGTAACAGCTGGTGGTGTTAGTGGTAGTGTTATGGAGATTCATCTTTTTAATACTGAGTTTAAAACAGGCGACAATCAAAAAATTTTAATACCCAATTCTAGTATTACAAGTGGAAACATTACAAATGTTAATGCTCATAAAAAACGGCGAGTTGACTTACTTATTGGAGTTGGATATGACGATGACATTAAAAAAGTTAAAGCACTTTTAACCACTATTTTACAAAGCCATGAAAAAATATTGCAAGAGGAAGCCAATAAAATAGCAGTTAGTGAACTAGCAGATTCTTCTGTTAATTTTGTGGTTCGAGCGTGGGTTAATACCCCTGATTATTGGGATGTACGGTTTGACTTAATTGAAAATATTAAGACAAAATTCGACGAAGAGGGAATCTCTATTCCATATCCTCAAACTGATGTGCACCTCTATAAAGAAACAAAATAATTTTACACTTCCTTTAAAGCTTGAAAAAGTTTTAAATACTCTACAAGAAAATGGCATAAAAGCCGTTCTTGTAGGAGGCTGCATACGAGACTTCTTCTTAAAACAACCTATTAAAGATTACGATATTGAGCTATTTGGCTGCAATGATTTAACAAAAATTCAATCTCTTTTAACTCAATTTGGAAGAGTAAAGCTAGTAGGAAAAAGCTTTGGTGTTTTTAAATTAAAAATAAAGAGTTTAGAATTTGATTTTTCACTTCCTCGAACAGAAAAAAAAGTAGCCAAAGGGTATACGGGCTTTGATGTAGAGTGCGATGCTTTTTTAAGCTTTGAAAAGGCGAGTTTAAGACGAGATTTCACCATGAACTCTTTGGGATATGATTGGGCAAATAAAGAGTTTTTAGACCCCAATAAAGGTTTAGAGGATTTAGAAAACAAAATTTTGCGGCACATTAACGATGAATCGTTTGTTGAAGACCCTTTGCGAGTCTATAGAGCAGTGCAATTTTGTGCCCGTTTTGATTTAACGCTTCATAAAACTACCTTAAATTTGTGTCAAACTATGGTAAATGACGGCTTACTCGAAGAGTTGTCTTCATTTCGTGTTTTTGAAGAGTTTAGAAAGCTTTTACTTAAAAGTTCAAAACCCTCTTATGGTTTTGAGCTTTTTAAAAAGCTCGGAATTTTAAACTATTTTCCTGAATTAAAAGCTTTAATTGGTTGTGTTCAAGAGTATGAGTATCATCCTGAAGGCGATGTTTGGATACATACGCTTATGACCATAGATGAAATGGTAAAATTAAAAACCAACGATGAACTCAAAGATATTTATCTTATGCTAGCGTGTTTGTGTCACGACTTTGGAAAACCTAAAACAACTAAATATTTAAATGGAAAAATAACCTCTTATAAACACGAAAAAGAGGGAATTGAACCCACCCTTTCTTTTTTAAATCGACTTACACAAGATAAAAAACTTATACAAAAAGTGGTTGAACTTGTAGAAAACCATTTAGCTCCGTTTCAACTTTTTTTGCACGACTCTTCACAAAAAGCAGTTAAAAAGTTGGCAAAACGAGTTAATATTGAAGAGTTATGTTTAGTTGCACTCGCTGATTGCAAAGGGCGTGGCATTGAGAATAAAAGTAAGTGTGAAGAGGCGGTCTCGTGGCTTTTAGACAAAGCTACAACGCTTGAAGTACAAAATGAAGCATTGAAACCCTTAGTTTTAGGCAGAGACTTAATACTCTTAGGATATAAACCCAATAAAGAGTTTACTGGCATGTTAGAGTTTGCTTATGAGCTGCAATTAGAGGATGAAAAGATAGATAAGAAAGAGCTTCTAAAATGCGTTACAAAGGCGTATAGGCTTCGAGTTTAGACAAGTTTTTATAAAACTACTGTAATATGTAGTTATTAAAATGTAGGAGTTATTATGGAAAAAGAAATAAATAATCAAAAACCTTCAAATGTGTTGCACTATATTGCGTATACTCTTTTAATTGCAGTGGTTTTAGTGATGGCATATTTAGTGTTTATGCCTGAAAAAACCCTTTTAGAGTTTGAAAAAAAAGCAGTTCCAGTAAGTTTTGAAGATTTGCCATACAGCACTCAATTGAAATATAAAACCAATGAAGAGTATAAAAAAATAGAGAGCAAACTCAATGCTGCATTGGAAGAAAAACAGAGCTTTTTAGATGAAATAGCATCGTTTCAAGAACAAGCAGTTGCAAATGAGTTGGCTAAAAACAAAGTAGAAGAAACAGCAATAGAGGTAAAAAAAGAGGCAGAAAAAAGTAAGCCAACTGTTCCTTTAATTGTAAAAGAAGAGCCAAAAAAAGCACAACAACCTACATTAATGCAAAGTTCACAAACCGCTGAAGCAGGAACAACCCCTGCTAAACGGATTAAAGAGTTTGCAAAATGTTACGATATGGATGTGGGCAAATATAATATTACTCAAGCGTGTAAAAAAAATATAATTGCATTTATAGATAAGCATAAAAATGCTTCCTATTTTGAAATTATTGGCATAATCGATGAAACAGAGTTTACACTATTTAAAAACCTTGAAAACAACAATTTTATCTATGAAAAACTAAAAGTTACTCAACACAGTATTGACACCATGAAGAAACTAAGTCAATCTGGATTAGCAAAACACAGAGCTATTGAGGGTAACTGGGTTATAAAATCTCATATGGGAATAAAAGCAAATGTCTATAATGCAAACTATAATTTGCTTTCAAATGATGGCAAGAAAGGGTTTGTTATTCGAGCGTACGAGTAAGAGCTAAGGCATAAATGCCTTAACTCTTACATTTGTAATTTCACACACCTTACACACACCATTGACTATACTTTTGATATTACATTAAAAGGATAAGTCAATGAAACCCATTAAATTAACCCTAGCAGGGCTTTGCTTAAGTGCAGCAACTTCTTTGTTTGCTGCAAATCACACCACACAAAATCATGAAAATATGAATCATGCCAATATGAACCACGGAACAAACAGTAATTCTCATCATGCAGCATATCACAATGAGATGATGACTAAAGATGACTATAAAGTAGTTCTTCATACCAACAAACCCTTTGTCAATGGAAACAATGAAGTAGAAATTATGATTTCTCATATGGAAAAAACAGTTAATAATGCTGAAGTGAAAATAAAATTTTTCATGCCAGAAATGCCTGGAATGCCCTATATGGAGTATGAAAGTAAAGCAAAATTTGAAGATGGAAAATATAAATGCGATGTAAATTTGGCAATGAATGGAACATGGCAGTATCAGCTTAGATTTAGAACCGATGATAAAAAAATAAGAATGGTAAAAGGGAGTGTAAACTACTAATGAAAGCCAAATCTCTTTTACTTTTTTTTCTTACAATAACTTTTGTACATGCTATGAGTATAGAAGAGTTAATTAATGTAACAAATAAAAAGAATCATACCATTCAAGGATTACAAAAAGCTATATTAAGTACCCAAGAAAATATAATATTGGCAAGAAAATGGCAAAACCCCGTACTTAGTTTTGGGGTTAATGACATCTCTTTGAATGATGCGAGTAAAAGAGATTCGGAAGCTATGCAAGCACAATTTATAGGAATAACGCAGGTTATTCCTATGGGAAACAAACTTGAATATAAAGAAGAAATTGCTTTAAAAGAGCAACAAATTTTGAATTTTATTTTAGAAGATAAAAAACTTGAATTTCAATCAAAGATTTTTGAATTGTATTATTCAATTGCTGTTTTGGAAAAAAAGCATATTGTTTTTGGAACCTATTTAAACAATATAAAAAAGCTTGAAAAACTCAATTTAGCACTGTATGAAGAGAATCAAGCGTTACAAACAGAAGTATTAAGTACGACAATTTTATACTCAAAAATAGAGTTACAACAACTTAAACTTCAAAATATAATTCAAAATTTGTATGCAAAACTTGAAGAGATTACTCAAGAAAAAATTAATCAAGTGCACATTGATACAAGCTATTTATTAAAAGAGTTGAATATGGATTTTACACAACATCCCAAACTTCAAGCACAAGAAGGGCTTTTTAATAAGGCGTTGGTACAAGCACAACTTGAAAAAGAGAATAAAATCCCTGATATTACTTTAAATGTGGCATATTTTCAACGAGATAAGAAATATGAAGATTATTTAAATTTTTCTGTCGCAATTCCATTGGCGCTTTATGGAACAGAAAACAGTAAAGTAATTCAAGCAAAATCTAAAAGCTATGAAGAACGAAGTCGTTTAAAAGAGTTAGAAAAAGAGTTTACCTCTGAAGTTAAACAAATAGATAATGATTTTAAAACAGCCAAAAAAATCCTTACTATTTTAGAAAAAGATATTTTACCCACTCAACAAAAACTTCAAGAAAGTATGGCTATGTATAACAGTTTAAATAAAGCCAAACCCCAAGAGGTAGTGACTGCTCTTAATGAGTATTTAAACTATGAACTTTTGGTACTGGATGAACAATTAATCTATTTTCAAACTCTCGCTAAGGCGCATTATTTTAATAAAGGAAAAATGCAATGAAAATTTTATATAAAATCGCCATTATAGTATCGCTGTTCAGCCTTAGTGCTTACGCTAAAATATTAGATGCTAAACAACTTTTTAATAAAACCACTGTAAAAGTCAAAGAAGAAAAAATTAGCCAAACACAAAGTTTTTATGGGCAAATTAGTGTGGATACAAGTAAAGTGTATGATGTAGTAACAAGGTTTGATGGATATATTACCAAACTCCTTGCCAACGAAGATTTTATGAGTATTACTAAAGGGCAAGCTCTTTTTGAAATTTACTCCAATGATGTTTATAGTGTACAAAAAGAGTTGCGTATTGTTAAAGATATTAATGCAAACTTGTATCAAAGTGCGGTTGAAAAACTGGTTGCTTTAGGCTTACAAGAAAAAGAGGTGCAACGCATTAAAAATTCCAAAACACTCTTAAAAGATATTGCGTTGTATGCCCCTTTTAACTCTATTGTTCTTTCTCGTAATATTAATGAAGGAAGTTATGTTAAACAAGGAGAGTTACTTTTACAGCTTGCTAATATTGAACAGTTGTGGTTTATTGCTCAAGTGTATCAAAAAGATTTAGAACATATTAAGAAAAATCTAAAAGCAAAACTCTATGTGGATGGCTTTAATGCCCCTTTTGCTACGAAAGTAGATACTATTTATTCTACTGTGGATGAATTAACTAATACCGTACCCGTTCGTTTTAGCGTAGAAAATAAAAATTTAGCGTTAAGTCCTAATATGTTTGCCAAAGTGAGTATTCAAACCCAAGAAAAAAAAGCATTGACCCTACCTAAATCTGCTGTAATCCAAAAGGCAGATAAATATTTTGTATTTTTATATCTTTCCTCGCAGGAGTATGAACCACTTGAAATTGAAGCTAAGAGAATTGGTGCTAATGCATATGAAATTATAAGTGGCTTAACGCAAGGAGATGAGGTTATAGACAATGCACTGTTTTTATTAGATTCAGATGCAGTAACCAACTCTTTATATATTAAAGATGAGCAGTGGTAAGGAAAAAACATGGTTGAAAATATAATCTCATACAGCATTAAAAATAAGTTTTTAATTCTTTTTTTTACAATTGTTTTAACACTTGCCTCGTTGTGGTCAGTGAAAAACACCAGCTTAGATGCTTTGCCAGATTTGTCACCTCCTCAAGTTATTGTAGAAGTTAAATGGTCAGGGCAAAGTCCTAAAACCATTGAAGAGCAAATTTCATACCCGTTAATTTCAAACTTAATGAGTTTGCCTAATATTGATACTGTTCGAGCTATGAGCAGCTTTCAAAGTGCGTTAATATATGTGATTTTTAAAGATGGTACGAATTTATACGATTCACGAAACCGTATTTTAGAAAAACTCT
>JBAYYP010000050.1:0-14553 GCA_041672955.1 Arcobacteraceae bacterium | reverse complement strand
AAAGTAAAGTTGATGCTTTTAAAAAATTTATGCAAAGCAATGAAAAGATTTTGATTTGTACTCATGCAACTCTAAGATTTGCATTTAAAGAACTAGAGGACACAAAATTTGATAATTGTTTATTGGCTATTGATGAGTTTCACCATGTATCAGCTGATGGAGAAAATCAGTTAGGTGAACTGCTTAGGGCTATTTTACAAAACTCAACTGCACATATTGTTGCAATGACTGGTTCATATTTTAGAGGAGATAGCGTACCTGTACTTCTTCCTGAAGATGAAAGTAAATTTTCAAAAGTAACTTATAACTATTATGAACAATTAAATGGGTATGAACATCTTAAATCTTTGGGTATTGGTTATCACTTCTATCAAGGAAAATATACAAGTGCTATAGCAGATATACTTGATACAAATAAAAAAACAATTCTTCATATTCCAAATGTAAACTCAGGGGAATCTACAAAAGATAAACTTAAAGAAGTAGATACTATTTTAGATATTATTGGAACAGTTGTACAAACCACAGAAGATGGAATTATTATTTTAAAACGACATGGTGATGGAAAAATATTAAAAGTTGCAGATTTAGTGAATGATGATTCAAAGCTTAGAGAAAAAGTTGTAAATTATCTTAGAAATATTAAAAGCGTTGATGATATAGATTTAATTATAGCTCTTGGAATGGCAAAAGAAGGTTTTGACTGGCCATATTGTGAACACGCTTTAACAGTTGGATATAGAAGTTCATTAACTGAAATTATTCAAATCATAGGTCGTGCAACAAGAGATAGCAATAATAAAACACATGCTCAGTTTACAAACCTAATAGCTCAACCAGATGCTCAAGATATTGAAGTAAAACTATCTGTAAATAATATGCTAAAAGCAATTACAGCATCACTTTTAATGGAACAAGTACTAGCTCCAAACTTCAAATTTAAACCACGATTTGAAGGAGATGAAACTCCACCACAAAAAGGTGAACTAAAAATAAGAGGATTTAAACCAGCTTCTAGTAAAAGAGTTGAAGATATAATAGAATCAGACTTAAATGACTTAAAAGCAACTATTTTACAAGATGAGCAAATGATAAAAGCAATTCCAGGAAATCTAGATGCTGAGGTAATAAATAGAGTTTTAATACCAAAAATTATAAAAATAAAATATCCAGATTTAACAGAGGGTGAAATAGAAGAAGTTAGGCAACATGTGGTAATTGATAGTGTAATTAAAAATGGGAAAATTATAGAAAATGGAGATAAAAAGTTTATCAAAATGGCAGATAAGTTTGTAAATATTGATGATTTGCATATTGATTTAATAGACCAAATAAACCCATTTCAAAGAGCTTTTGAGATTTTATCAAAATCTGTAACCACTCATGTATTAAAACTAATTCAAGAAAGTATAGAATCAACAAGAATAGAAATGACACCTGAAGAAGCAGTGATTTTATATAAAAAAATACCTGCTTTTAAAAGTGAACATGGAAGAGTGCCAAATATTAGTAGTAGTGATTTTAAAGAAAAAAGAATGGCAGAATCTTTGATTTATTTAAATAAATTAAGACAAGAAAGAGCAAATGCAAATGCATGAATTTTCTCTTGAAGATATATTATCAAATGACCCATTAGATATTTTAGCAGAAGCTAAACCTAAAGCTAAATTAATAAATGAAGATGATAGATTAATCGTTAGTTTTGAAGAGATAAATAATTTTGTTGAATCAAATGGTCATGAACCCAAAAAATCAGCAAATATGAATGAAAGAACACTTTATTCAAGACTTCAAGGAATTAAAGATAATCCAGAAAAGATTGAATATTTAAAACCTTATGATAGATTTAATCTTCTAAAGTTAGTTGAGATTAATAGTATAGAAGATATTTTAAATGACGATGCTTTTGGTTTATTAAGAGATGATGCAAATGATATTTTTACACTAAAACATATTCCAAAATCTAAAGAGACAAATATGCCTGAATATGTAGCATCTAGAAAACCTTGTAAAGATTTTGAAAAATATGAATATCTATTTAAGGATTGCCAAGAAGATTTACGAGCAGGAAAAAGAAAAGTTGTTAAATTCCAAAATGAACAACAAATCAAAAAAGGCTACTACTTTATACTAAAAGGTGTATTACTTTATGTAAAAGATGTTGGTAAGACTATTAAAAGTAGTGGAAAAACAAATGCAAGGTTAGAACTGATTTTTGAAAATGGCACACAATCTGATATGCTTCTTAGATCATTAAGTGCTGAACTTTATAAGCATGGTAAACGAGTTAGTGAATATGATGAAGCTAATTTAGAAGGACTATATGAAGTAAATGAGAAAGATGAAAAAAGTGGATATATCTATATCTTAGAATCAAAAAGTCAAGATGAAAAAATATCAACAATAAAAAATATTTATAAAATTGGCTACTCAACAATTCCTGTAGAGCAAAGAATTAAAAACGCAATAAATGAACCAACCTATCTAATGGCACCTGTTAGAGTTGTAGCTGCATATGAAACTTATAATATGAACACTCAAAAATTTGAACAACTAATCCATAAGTTTTTTGGAAAAGTGTGTTTAAATATAGATATTTTTGGAAATGACAATAAAAGATATACTCCAAGAGAGTGGTATATAGCTCCTTTAGAAATAATAGAAAGAGTTGTTGAACTAATTATTAGTGGTGATATTGTTGATTATAGATATGATGAGAAAAATGAAAAGTTGCTTATAATTTAAACTTTTTAATCAGCCACCCAAATAATGCTCTGTAATATAAAATAAATTATATATTTTTAACTAAAATTAAACATATTAGCACTCAAATGCAAAAAGTGCTAAATAATTTTAATACTTTAGCCTAGTTTTATAAAGTTGTGATAAAATTTCATATTAAAATTAAAAATTATAGGAGAAATACTTATGGCTAAACATCAATTTCAAACAGAAGTTGGACAACTTTTACACCTAATGACACACTCTTTATACTCAAATAAAGAGATTTTTATAAGAGAACTTGTATCAAACTCAAGTGATGCGCTTGATAAATTAAACTACTTAAGACTAACCGATGATAAACTCAAAGATGAGTTTGCTGCTTGGAATGGTGAAATTAACATTGTGTTTGACGAAGAAGATAAATCTTTAACCATTGCTGATAATGGGGTTGGAATGAATGAAGAAGATTTAATCTCTTCTATTGGAACTATTGCAAAATCTGGAACTAAATCGTTTGTTGAAAACTTAACGGGCGATGCTAAAAAAGACAGCAATTTAATTGGACAGTTTGGAGTTGGGTTTTACTCTGTGTTTATGGTAGCTTCAAAAGTAGATGTGATTTCTAAAAAAGCTGGAGAAGAGCAAGCCTATAAATGGTCAAGTGAAGGAACAGGTGAGTTTGAACTCGTGCCTTGTACTAAAGATACCAATGGAACAGTTATTTATATTAAACTTAAAGACGAAGAAGTTTCAGAGTTTGCTAGTAAATACCGAATTAAAAATATTGTAAGCAAGTACTCTAACCATATTGCGTATCCTATTTACTTAAATTACAGCGAAGAAGTGACTGAAGAGTTAAGTGAAGAAGATAAAAAAGCAGGAAAAGAAGCTAAAAAAACAGTTGAAAAACGACATGAAAAAATTAATGAAGCTACTGCACTTTGGATGCAACCAAAAGGAAAACTAAAAAAAGAAGAGTATGATGCATTTTATAAATCTATCTCTCACGATTCAACGGATCCGCTTCTTTCAATTCATACCAAAACAGAAGGAGTAAATGAATACACAACGCTATTTTATATTCCTAAAAAAGCTCCAATGGATATGTACCGAGCGGACTATCAGCCTGGAGTTAAACTTTATGTAAAAAGAGTATTTATAACTGACAGCGAAAAAGAGCTTTTACCAACGTATTTACGATTTGTAAGAGGAATTATTGACTCTGAAGATTTACCATTAAATGTTTCAAGAGAAATTTTACAAGAAAATAGAGTATTAGCCAATATTAAACAAAGCTCTGTTAAAAAAATTATTAGTGAAATTAAAAAACTCTCTAAAGATGAAGAGAAATACGCAGAGTTTATTAAAGAGTACAACCGACCTATTAAAGAGGGAATCTACCAAGATTACACCAATAAAGAGGCACTTTTAGAACTTGTAAGATATAAATCTACTAAAGTTGAGGGAATGACTTCATTAGAAGCGTATAAAGAGAGAGCCAACAGTGAACAAAAAGCAATTTTTTATATCACAGGTGAAAATGAGAAAATTTTAAGAAACTCACCACTAATTGAAAGCTACAAGAAAAACGATATTGAAGTTTTAATTTGTGATGACAAAGAGATTGATGAAATTATTACTCCTGCTATTGGAGAGTATAAAGAGTGGAAATTTAAAGATATTTCTATATGTGAAGCCCCAAAAGTAGATCAAACTGAAGAAGCAAAAAAAGAAGTTGAGAAAAAATTCGAAGACATCACTAAAAAAATAAAAGATATTTTAGGTGAAGCCGTAAGCGATGTTCGAGTTACTAACCGACTTTCACAATCGCCTTCGTGTGTAGTAAAAGATGGAAACGAACAGATGATTCAAATGGCTCAAATGATGCGAGCAATGGGTCAAGAAATGCCAGAAACTGCACCTATTTTAGAAATCAACCCTGAGCACGATATTGTAACCAAGTTAAACAGTTGTGCCGATGACAAAATGGTAGAAGATGTTTCATGGGTATTGTTAGATCAAGCAAAACTAAGTGAAGGTATGGAAATTACCGATGCCGTTGCGTTTGCACAAAGACTGAACAGAATTACCGCAAAAGCTCTTTAATAAAGCTTTTGCACGCAAGTCATTTTTATCTGGAAGTAGATTTTTTGTTTAATTACAAAAAATCTACTTTGCCTTAAATCTATATATAACTAGCTCTTTTATCTTAGAACCTTACTTTTTTAAAATTACAAATCTTTTTCATTACAAATTGTAATACTTTATTTTAGATAAATTTATATGATGTAAAATACGAAAAATCTAAGGAGTGCTCTTTGTTTTATTCGACTATTTTAATGGGAAGTTTGTTGTTTTTAGGTGCTTTATTTATAAGTGAAAAGCAGATTCAAAAAGGAAAAATTCCTTTTAAACGCGATAAATAAATTTCTAAAATAATAGCAGACAATATGATATAATTTAAATAAAGGAAATAAAATGTTAAGAGTATTTTTTCTTGTTTTAGTGGCTATTTTTTTCTCTTCTTGTTCCGCCCTTACATACACGTATCAACCTCATGAAAAAAGTTTGGTGTTTAAAAAAACTAAAGAGAGTTTTTATACGGTTCAACTTTTAAATCCTAAGGTTATAAATACTTATGATTCTTGTGCTTTGGGCTCTTATATTTTACAAGATAAAAGTCCTTTATATGGAAATATTTTTATTGAACATATCTCATTGATGTCTAATTGCTTATTTAACAGCGATACCTTTGGGCTTTTTATATATGAATTTAAAGAGCAACTTAAGTTAAAATCATTAAAACCTATTGAAACTATAAAGCATAATAATTATGAGTTTTATGCCTATAAAACCAACGATGAAAAAATTGTAAACTTTATTTTTATCTATTCTCCATTTGAATACACTTTTTTAGTTGATTACAATGGAAAACTCTATGAAGAAGTGGTTAAACAGTTTGATGCTTTGTATGAAAGTCCTTATTTGGATTCTGAAAGATTTCAAGGAAATTACAACTACAGCTTGGTAAAAATGAATGTTTTTAAAGCCTATTTTACTAGAATGTCAGAAGATTATTCAAGTAGATAATATAGGAGAGGTTCAGTGAACTTTTTTAGGAAAATATTAAAAAAAATAGCTAAAGCTTCGTTGCCTATTTTTAATTTTGATGAAAATGAACTCAAATTCCAAATTGATTCCAATGAAATGTTGGGATATACCCTAGAAAATTTTGATTATAAAACACGCCATGACCCTTATACGGTGGAAGCATTTACTCTTAAAAACAGAGATATATTTCTAGAATACATCCGACTGGATAGTGATTGCGGGTGGAATACGGACGCATATGGGGCATTTAAATCATTTTTTAAAGAGAAACTAAAATTAAAAAGTATGAAGCAGTTAGAAGAGCATACTTTTGAAAATTATACGCTTTCTACGTATTTGCTAAATAGTGAGAGTGTGGTTCATTTTATTCATATTTATGAAATGTTTAAAGATGCTTTTATTGTGGACACAAAAGGTGATTTATATAAACGATTGATGAGTTCTTTGCAAGAAGGAGCGTTTGAATACGCTTACGGCAATGAGAAAAGAATAGATATTGACTTTGATATTAGCTTAACCAAACAAAATGCTTTTTCTTACTTTTTTCATCACCGTTTAGGATAAACTTTTAACTATTTTGAGAAAATCTTTTTTATAATTGAGCTGGTTTGTCCCATTGGATTTTCTCTAATTTGTTTCTCTTCTTCTTCAATCATTTTAAACAAACCATCAATGGCTTTATTCGTAACATACTCTTCTAAGTTTTCATCGCCATCTTGTGGCAAATAAGCGTCTAGTTTCATAGTTTTTGTTAAACTTCCAATAGTTGAATTTGCAACATACTGTTTTGCATTGTTTTTATAAAATTCATTAAAAGTTTTATAATAAGATGCCAGTTGATTCTCTTTCATGCTGTTTTCAATAATGGGTTGAATTGATTGTTTTAAAGCAGTGTAGGTGTTGGTTTTAAAGTAAGTTGTTGCTGCATTTTCTTTTCCATTTAAAAGGGTAGTGGCATCTTTAATATTCATTTGAGCAATGGCATTTATAAAAATAGAGCTTGTTTTTAAAGCAGCTTGACTTGCAGAGTCATTCATGGCTTTAATTAAATCATCGGCATATTTATCGCCATTAACTTTTCGTACAGCAGATTCTAGCAACTGAATATTTTCGGGCAACGGAATTTTTGTAAGAGGGTTATTTAAATAACCATTTTCTTTTCCTAATTGTGTAATGGCACTGTTAACACCTTGTTTAAGTGCTTCTTTTAATCCTTCTGATATTTCTGTTGTAGAGAAGTTTGAACTGCTGTTTGTTGTTTGGGTTTTAGAGTTACTAAGAGTATTTAAAACACCTTTTCCCATATCTTGCCAAGAAGCAAAGGTAAGTGTTTGAGATGCAATAAAAGTTAAAGCTAAAAAGCTCAATATTTTATTTTTGGACATATGTTTCCTTTTTTGTGCAATGGTATTGGAAGTTATATTAGAGTGAGTTTAAGTAAGTAAGCAATAAAAAAAGCAATGCATCTGGAGAAGAAGAGGGGGTAATGCATTGCTTTTTTGTAAATTGTATGACATAATCTCAAATTAAAACTTGAAATTATAGATGGTCTTTTCTTTTAAAACCTAGGTAATCACTTACTTGAGAGAATTATAATGAAGTAGGACAAAAACTATCCTAATTAAAAATATATAATAGGATAGTTTTAGTCCTCTTTAAGAATTAAGCAATATTATTTTAATTACTATTACGATAAAATCGTGTATTTACAAGAATTTAGGAAAGAAAATGAAAGAAATAAATATAAAAGATTTGAAAATAAATGTTGAAATTTCATCAGTTTTGGAATATATTAATTCTAAAAAAGCATTTGAAATGGATTTTTATGGAAAAATTTATGCTTTAAATGAAGCAGAAAAAACAACACCTTTGGTTTTTAAGACCAACGATAATACTTTTTCAAATGAAATATTAAATGAGACAATAGTTAATAGTTCAAATGAGAATCAAATCCAAACTATTTTAGAAAATATTTTTGGAAAAGAGTATAAAATTAAAACAACAGCTAGTCATTTTGAAATAAGACCCGTAGGTGCTTGGTTAGAAATTATTGGATTAAATCAAGGTAGAATGACCTATTTTGACCATCAAACTGATGGGGTAGAGATTTTTGAAGAAAAAGAGCTTGAAGACATTGGTTGGCAAGCAGTTTCATTAAATATTAAATACCGAGATATATGTATGCATCTTGAGAAAGAGTGTGAAGGTTTTTTAATTTATTATGACAATGGTATGCACTTTAATGGCTTTGTAATAGTTAAAAGTATTGAAGAAGCCAAAGGAAAAATGCACCAATTAGTACACGCACACATTGAAGAAAAAATTAAAGATGAAGAACTCATTTTAGATGAATTAGAAGACGATGAAAAACAAGCATTGGCTTTTTTTAAGTATAAAGGATAACCATTGGAAGAGTTGATTAAAGAGTGGGGATACATAATTTTATTTTTGTACTCTTTTGGTGGAGGTTTTTTAGCTTTAGCAGCAGCTGGGGTTCTTTCTTATGCGGGAGATTTAAATATTGGAGTTTCCATTGTAGTTGCAGGAACTGCAAATTTTATTGGAGATCAATTTTTGTTTTATTTAGCACGAAACAACAAACAGTATGCTAAAGAAATGATGAAAAAATATGGACGGAAAGTAGCTTTAGCACATGTTATGATGCGACGATATGGTTCATATGTAGTAATTCTTCAAAAATATATTTATGGCATAAAAACGCTTATTCCTTTAGCCATGGGATTAACTAAATACGATGCTAAAAAATTTATGGTGTTTAATGTTTTAGCCACAATTATTTGGGCAGTTGTAGTTGGGTATGTGAGTTACTTTATGGGAGAAATCTTTTTAACTTACACGGAAGAGTATAAATATTATGGAGTGGCAGTTATTCTAACCATTGTTTTTGGTGTGGGATATTACTTAAAAAAAATATAAAAAAAGTGCAGAGCTAGTTAAAAAACTTTACTAGTTAAGCACTTCTTTCTCTTCGTTAAACTTACTTACTTCGTATTAAATATCGTTCTTACCGTCGAACTCTTTTGCATTGGCACTGTCTATGATTACTGTTGAAATTTCAAGTGTTTTACGCGCAATAGAGTCAGCTTCGCTTGCGTGTTTTGCATTTTGTTGAGTGATTTTATCTAAGTTATTAACGGCATCATTAATTTGCGTCATTCCAATAGATTGTTCTTTACTGGCATTGGTTACGTTATCAATAAGAGCTATTGTTTTTTCAATAGTATCATTGAATTCAACATACCCTTCAATCATTGTAGAAGCAATTTTTTTGCCATCGCTTGTTTTCATTTGCGCATTCTCAACTAAATTTTTAATCTCTTTAGCAGCTTCTGCACTTCTTGAAGCTAGGTTTCGAACTTCCGCAGCAACTACGGCAAACCCTTTTCCAGCTTCTCCTGCAGTTGCTGCTTCAACGGCTGCATTTAAGCTTAGAATATTGGTTTGAAAGGCAATTTGGTCAATAACAGTAATGGCATCGTTAATGGCTGTTGTTTGCTCGTTAATCTCTTCCATTGCTTTTGCAGTACTAGCAGCTAAATTTTGACCTATTGTAGAAGAGGATTTTAGCTTATTTCCAAATTGTGCCATTTGAAAGGTGGTTTCTGTATTATTTTTAATATTAGAAGTAATCTCTTCTAAACTAGCAGCTGTTTCTTCTAATCTTGAAGCTTGTTCGTTTGCAGCTATTGAAATTTGACCCATATTGTGAGTTAGTGTTTGTGCATTGTGTCCTAAAGTCATTCCGCTTCGTTTATTTTCAACTAAAGTTTCAGTAATAACATTGCGTAAAATATTGACATTGTCTTCTAGTTCTTTAATTACACCTTCTAAATTGGTCTCTTTAATTTTAGGTCTAAAATCAAGCTTTGAGTAAGAGTTTAAAACATTCATAATATTTTGAATATTATTATTTAGTGTAAAAAGCATTTCATTGATAATATTTTTCAAATCATTTAACGCAGGATTATTTGAACTGGCATCAATTTTTGTTTTTAAATACCCTTTATTAATTTGGTTTGCAACGCTAATGGTATTATTAATTAGCTCTTTATCTTTTAAAATATTTTGTCTTGTTTTTTCTATATTTTCATTAATTAGTCGTGACATATCTCCTAATTCATCTTGTGAATGAATAGTTCTAATGGTAATTTCCTCTTTTTCGTAATTAATAAAAGCAAAAAAGTCCATAAGTCCTTTTTTTACAGAATCCATATCTTTTAAAATGGTAAAGGCAATAGATCTTGCTAAAACCATGGTCAAAACTATTCCAAAAACACCCAAGATACCAAAAATAGTAAGCATAGATTGTGCTTCTTTTTCTTGTAGAACAATGGTTTGCGTTAATTTCTGAGCTAAGAAATCTTCTACTTCTTTAAGTTGATTTATTTTTTGTGTAATTTGTTCAAACCAGTACCCAGATTCAATTCCAAACTGTGCGTCTTTTTGACTAAACAACGCAATATTTCTCATTCTTAATACTTCATTGACAGCATTTCCTTGTACTGTTTGAAGGTAAAATTCTTTAGATTCAAGTGGAGTTATTTTTAGAAAAGAGTCCATATAGGAATCTTGTGCAGCAATTAAACTTAAAAACTTCTCTTTCATTCCCACTGCAAAACTATCTCGTGCAAAGGTATTTGTTCCTACGGCTCTTTCAATTCCAGCGCGCTCTTTTGAGAGTAAAAAGTTCATATAACCCACAATATCTTGTGATACTTTAGCACTATTTGAAAGTTTAGAAATAGTACTAATAATATTTAAAAGTTTAGTGTTAGTATTGGTATAATACCCAATAGCACTGTTAGCTTCAATAGATAAGCTTGAGACATTGGTTCGTATGTTGGAGAGTTTTTCAAGTTCTGTTAATGCCTCTTTTAAATGTTCATTTAACTCTTTTGAATACAATGATTCATCGAATTTTTTAAGAAATTCTTGAAAGTCATTTTCTCTTTTAGAGGTCTCTTCTCTTTGAAGAGGCAATTGAGTTTTAAATTTTTCACCCTTACTTCCCAAAAAACCGGCAGTCATTCCTCTTTCTTTTTGTGTTTCATGCACCAACGCTCCAATTTTTGTTGACAAAAATACGACGGTTTGGAGTTCATTTAGTTGTTTGTTGTTTAAATAAGAGTCATAAGTCAGTTTTGAGACCAACAAAATAACAATAACAAGAGGAATAGACATAATTAAAATTAACTTCTGTTTGATAGAGAGTTTAAAAAGCATAATTTTTCCTTAAATTTTATTAGTAGATGATATTATAAAACTTTAAATAATATGATGACTCAAATCAAGAAAAGCGACTATTCAAAGGAATAGTAATCTAAAAAAATCAAGAATTATTTAGCTATAATTAAAAAATAATTAAAAGGAAATCTCATTAAAACATTTAATAATTTAAAATTATCAGATTCATTTTTAGAAAATTTAACATCTCTTGGTTTTTCTGAAATGACCAAAATTCAAGCCTTATCGCTGCCTATTATTTTTGAAAACAGAGATGTTATTGGACAAGCTAAAACAGGTTCTGGAAAAACAGTTGCATTTTCACTTCCAATTGTCAATAAACTCGATGTTAAGAATTTTAAAATTCAAGCCTTAGTTTTAGCTCCCACGAGAGAACTTGCTAATCAAATTGCTCTTGAAATACGAAAACTTTCACGACATATTCACAATGTGAAAGTTTTAACTTTATGTGGTGGAATGCCTTTCCAACCGCAAGTGACATCTTTATTTCATGGTGCTCACATAATTGTGGGAACTCCTGGGCGAGTGTTAAAACATATTGAAGAAAATAATATTAACTTTGAACAACTTAATACATTAGTACTCGATGAAGCCGATAAAATGTTAGATATGGGATTTTATGAAGATATTGTTAAAATAATAGAGACTTTACCTAAAAACAGACAATCACTTCTTTTTTCAGCAACCTACGAACAAGGCATTGAAAAACTTTCAAGTGCAGTGCTTAAAGATGCCATTGTTGTTAAAGATGAAGAAGAACACACTGTAAAAATACAACAGATTTTTTATGAAGTTCAAGAAGAGGCAAAAACCACACTTATACCAGCACTTATTTCTCAAAATAAAGCACAATCGGTGTTGATTTTTTGTAATACCAAAATTAAATGCGATGAATTGGCTCAAGAATTGTATGATTTAGGCTTAGATGTGCAAACGCTTCATGCCAATATGGAACAAAGAGAACGCGATGAAACAATGATTGTATTTTCTAATAAATCGTATCCTATTTTAATAGCAACCGACGTTGCATCAAGAGGATTGCATATTGATGATATTGATTTAGTTGTTAATTACGATTTAGCACGAGATGATAAAGTTCACACACATAGAATTGGACGAACGGCACGAGCAGGTAAGGGCGGACTAGCTATAACATTGTATGAAAATTTTGATCATGATAAAGTAGTAGATTTGCAAAATATTTTTTCTGATATTGTTATAAAAGATATAAAAACTATAGAAGAAGATGAAAATTTTAAAATAGACAGCATTTACAGAACCATATTTATAAATGGTGGTAAGAAACAAAAACTAAGAAAAACTGATATTTTAGGGGCATTAACGGCTGCTATTGGTTTGGAAAAAGATGATATTGGCAAAATTGACTCAATGGAATTTTGTTCATATGTTGCAGTTAAAAAAGAGGTGTTGCCAAAAGCACTTAAAGGGTTGGAAACAAATAGAATTAAGGGTAAGTTTTTTAGAGTATTTGAGAAATAATTTTAGTTTTTAGGTTTTTAGTTAAGCCTTAAACAAGAAGCATAAAGCTAATTATGTTAGAATTATTACTCAATTTATAATAAAGGTTAAAACATGGCAAGAGCTAGTGCTAGACATCTTTTAGTAGAAGATGAAAATTTATGCAAAGAGTTAAAACAACGAATCGAAAACGGTGAAGAGTTTGCTTCTATTGCACAAGAGTATTCACAATGTCCTTCAGGACAAAATGGTGGAGATTTAGGTGAGTTTTCACAAGGTCAAATGGTAGCAGAATTCGATGCTGTAGTTTTTAATGAAGCAGTAAATGTGGTTCACGGACCTGTTAAAACTGACTTTGGTTATCACTTATTAGAAGTGACTTCAAGACAAGATTAAAATAAGGCAATTGCCTTATTTTATCTTCTTCTTTTTACTAACTATTTAAAATATTTCAAATAAAATCTGTTTTAATTCTTGTTTCATTTCTAAAGTAATCTCTTTTTTATTGCTGTACAGATAAAAAGGAACAGTATTACGCATGGAGTATTTGAGTCGTTTTCGCAAAGTTGAGATTTCATCAATATCGATTAGTTTTTTTCCATCGTATAAAGAGAACTCTTTTTGAATTCCTAAATTAAATGAAACTACTTGATAAACAATAAAAGTTTCTTCTTCTTTTTTTTCATATTTTGCACTAAATTCATCTAATCGTTTTTGCAAGGTTTTAAGTGGAACTGCTGATAAGTAACCAAAACTTTCTCTAAATTTATAGCGTTCAACGGTTGTAAAATCTAAAACATTATAAAGCTCATTAAGATTCTTCCAAGTAGCACTAAAAAAACGTTTCCCAAAAAGTACTTCTTCAAAACTCAAAAGATATTTTTGATCTTCCGCGGTGAGTTCTTTTTTGTTTTTAATTAAAAAATACTCTTTTTTAAACAAAGAAATTAACCAATTTTCATCTAAAAGACTTACTAAATCAAGTCTTTTTTCAAGATTAGTTTCTTTTAAAAAGTTCCACAACATAGATATTGAGGAAGGTAAGGTATCATCAGTTATTTGTATGGTTGAATCAAAATATTTTTTAGATAAGTAATTTACTACATTTTCCAATAAGGCATCAGTTTTAGCAATACCATAGTTAAAAATGACTTTTTTATATAAATTAAACCGCATTTCAAGCATATGCTCAATGTCAATAAGTCCCATATCTAAAAAGCTTAAATGAAATACTTCTTTTTCTTTGACTAAAATGGTCTGTTTGGTAATTCGGATATGGTCATTTGCCCCACCAATATAGCCAGAAGCCAGCATATCTCGGTTTATATAATCAAGTCTGTCGGCATCTACTGTTGAGCTAATAATTTGATGTAAGACTTTAAAATCAAATCCATTATAGACTTTCTCTTCTAAAATAAAAATCGTTAACTGATGAATGAGTTTTAAATAGTCAGCTTGTTTGGGCTTTAAGAGTTGTGGCAGCTCAACTGAAAAAAGTGTATTAATTAGTTCATTGGCAATTGCTTCATGCAGAACCAAGGTGTTGTTTTGAGTAGTTTTTTCATAAATTTCTTTAAACTCTAACTCTTTGGTATTTAACTTAGTTATATCACTGTCTAAATTATTATAGACTTTTTTTAAAGCATACTCCACTTGATGTGAAAAAGGCAAATGACCGACATCGTGTAAAAGTCCTGCTAAGCGAACGGCTTGTAAAACAATATTATAGACTTCTCTTTGACTTTTTGACTTTGTTGAAATAGCAAATTGATATAACTCTTTATTGTCAAAATAAGAGATACCGCCACCTAAGGGAAGGTCTAAATTATGCTCTTTAATAATGTGTTGAATAACTTTTTTTAACTCTTTTAAAAAAGAATTTTTAGCATCATTAGTAGCATTTAACATGGCATTTTCAAGCATATAAGAACTTAAATGCATAGTACCAATGCAATGAATAAAGCGTTTAGTGGT
>JBAYYP010000049.1:0-15047 GCA_041672955.1 Arcobacteraceae bacterium | reverse complement strand
ACTTCTAAGCTCTTTTATATTTTCATACCGTTTAGCACTTAAGCCTTTAATATGGGCTAAAAATGATTTTTCTAACTCTTTAATGGCATTTTGTTTGTGCTCTTTCTCTTGGCTTTGTACATAAGCTACATAGGCATTTAACGACACTTTGGCATCTATTATAATATCTTTGTCTTTTGGCAAATGCAAAATAACATCGGGTCGCACACGCTTTTGGTTTTCATCTTCAAAAGAGCTTTGAACTGTATACTCTTTGCCCTCACGCAAGCCACTTTGTTCTAAAATGCTCTCTAAAATCATCTCGCCCCAGTCGCCTTGGGTTTTGTTTTCGCCTTTTAATGCTTTAGTTAAATTAATTGCATCTTGGCTAATTTGATTGTTTAACTCTTTTAGGTTTTTAATTTCAGTTAAAAGTGAACTTCTTTGCTTGGTTTCATCGTTATAAACTTCATTAACTCGTGTTGTAAAAGAGTTTAACTGCTCTTTTAAAGGTTTTAACACTAATGACAAATTTTCATTAGACTTTTGAGAACTTTCATGAAAAAGCTTATTAACCAAATTTTCAAACTCTGTTTTCATAGCCATTTTAGACTCTTCTAGTAGTGTTTGTTTCTCTTTAAAATGGTTTTGTTCGGATCCCAGTCGTTCTTGAAGTGTGGTAATTTTTAAATTGGCTTCATTGGTTAATGCGTTTATCATTAGCTCATACTTTTGTTTAAGTACAAGCCAAAGAATTAAACTTCCAACGCATAACCCTGATGTAAACAGTAATGCTTCTATCACTGCTCTTCTTTAAACTCAGATTTCAAAGCTTCTGTGTTAGTAGTGTCATCTTCTTTGTATCCCAACTCTTTAAGCCTTTCAACCAATGGCGGATGCGAATAGTGAAAGAAAATATACAAAGGGTGAGCCAATGGAAACGATTTGTTTTCATTCGCAAGTTTTAGTAACGCGGTTATTAAATCTTGTTTGCTTGAAAGGTTCGAACCAAACTCATCTGCCGCATATTCATTGTGTCGGCTCATAGCTGAAATTAATGGCATAAGAAAAAAAGATAAAATTGGTGAAAACATTAAAAACACCACAATAATGGCATAGGGTTCATTGTTAAGTTTCAAGCCTAAAAACAACTCTTCACTTAAATTGCCAAAAATAGCAAAGAAAACAAACATAACCACACCCATAATTCCAATATTTTTCAAAATATCGCCATTTTTAAAATGACCCAACTCATGTCCTAAAACCGCTAAAAGCTCATTGTGTGTGAGTTTTTCAACCAAAGTATCAAACAAGACAACTCTTTTAGTACTTCCCAGACCTCCAAAATAGGCATTTAAACGGTTATCTCGTTTGCTGGCATCTACACTAAAAACCCCACTGCTTTTAAACCCTACTTGTGTAAGCAACGCATTGATTTTTGTCTCTAACTCTTTATCTTTTAAAGGCTCAAACTTATCAAACATTTTGTCACGAATAACAGGGTACAACATATTAATTAAAATAATAACCGCAAAAATAAAGACAAATCCCCAAATCCACCAAGTGGGTAAAAACTCAATAATCAGAGCAATTCCAGCAATAACAGCCGAACCAAACACCAAAAACAGCACTGCTGCTTTTAGCGTATCTTTAATATATAAAGCCGGCGTCATATTTGAAAACCCATACTTTTTATCAAGAACAAAAGTGCCATACAAGCTAAAAGGAAGCCCTAAAAGCCAATTAATCACAATAAACACATCAACAAAAATAATGGCTTTTAACCATAAACTTTGTGTGGTAATTAGTGAGTCTAAAAAAGGAAGCCCAACGGCAATCCATATAAAAAATATTATAAACTCATACAAAGAGGAAACAAGCCCTATTCTCTCTTTCTCAATCCCATACTCCCCTGCTGTTTTATACTTATCCAAACTTAAAATTACAGGCTTCATTTTTTTAGCCTTTTGAACAAACCCAATTTGCATAAATGAAGTATAAAAACTCACTAAAAAATAGATACAATATCCTAATATAAACAGTTCTAACACGTTATTTTTCCTTTAATTTTTCTAAAAAATGATTAAATTTTTCAATCATCTCTTTTTGTTCAGAGATATAAATAATTTCATAATTTTCATCAAATGACTCTTTTGTCCAATTTGAACTCCCAAATATAGCCACTTTTTGATCAATAATTGCCAACTTTGTATGAAGCTTGGTATTGCTTATTAAAAAAATATCAATTCCATTTTTCTTTAAAAGCGCATACTCACTGCTTTTATTTTGTGCTTTTTCTTCATCTAAAAAAACTCGTACTTTAACGCCTCTTTTTTTTGCTTCTATTAAAATTTTAGCAAATGATTTCAACGAAAAGTTGTACATAGCAATATCAATAGAACTTTCGGCATTGCTCATTAAAGTTTCAATTTTTTCAACTGCTTGTTTCGACTCTTTTGGCAAAAGAAAAAGTGTATCGTTTGCACATAAAGTTGTGGCTAATAAAAAAAGAGTAAAAAGAAGATTTAATTTGATTTTAATTATCATTAAAGATTACCATCAACTCTTTCGGAATTCGAGCAGGTTTCATATTTTTCAAAAATACCACTGTAACGTTCATGGTAAAAAGCACTTCATCTTCTCTATAAATATTCTGTTCCATTTCCAAAGAGGTGTGTTTTTGAGAAATTAATTTTGTTTGAACTTCCAAAACATCCCCAAATAAAGCAGGTTTCATATAATTGGCCTCAATTTTCTTAACCACAAAAAATTCATCTCCATTATGAGGACTAAGCCCTTTTTGAAAGAAAAGCTCACTACGAGCGCGTTCACAAAAATTCAAATAATTAGAGTGGTAAACCACTCCGCCTGTGTCTGTGTCTTCATAATAAACGCGTATTTGCACTTTTAAAATTCCTTATTTTATATTTAATATGATTGAAATATCATTGTGGCTAAGCATTTTAGAAACCTACCTTACAGTAACATCGTTATGCAAAATTTTCTTAAATTATACAGTGGTATGGCTTTTACACCGCTTTTTATTATATTTAATATACTCAAGTAATTGCCTTATTTTATGAGCTTTTTACAGACAAATTTCGGCTCATTTTTCAAGATAGTTTAAAATAGCTCTTTTTATTAGAAAATATATGTTAAAATCACATATTAAATCTATTTTAAATAGATTAAGTATGCAAAAGGAACAGTAATGAGAGAGTTAGAAAGAGAACTGAATAATTTTTCTTCAAGAATTATTGAACATGCTACACTTTCATCTATTTTACAAAATTTAGGATATAAAAGAATCAATGACAAAATAATGCAACTCAAAAATAAAGATATTTTAACCCCTCTTAAAAGTGGTTATTATATCTATAATCCTCTACACAATAACACACTTGTTTCAAAAGAGATTATTGCAAATGTACTTTTAGGGCCATCTTATATTTCTTTGGATTTTGCTCTTTGGTTTCATGGACTAATTCCTGAGAGTGTGTATGAAATAACTTCGATTACTACAAAACGATCAAAATCTTTTGAGACTGCTTATGGAGTATTTAGTTACAGACAAATCAAAAAAGAACTTTTCAATATTGGTTTAGAGATACTAAACTCCAAAAATGGCAATTTCATAATAGCAAGTAAAGAAAAAGCCCTATGCGATAAAATTTATTTTACTAAAAATATAGACCTCAGGAGCCAAAAAGCTATGATAGAGTTTTTAGAAGATTACTTACGAATAGATATAAATGAGTTGCAATATTGTGATATGACTATTTTAAAAGAGTATTTCAAAATCAGTAAATCGCAAAAAATTGAAGTTCTTATGAAAATTTTACAAGGATTACAAAGATGAACATTATAGAGCAAATGCTTAAAAGTTATGACTTAAAAAGTGAAAGTGAACTAATAAATGCACTTAAAGAGATATTTCAAGAGATAGCACTTCTTGGGCTTTATCGAGGTGGTTTTTTCAACAAAGCTGCTTTTTATGGTGGTACTAGTCTTAGAATTCTTTATGGATTAGAGAGATTTTCTGAAGATTTGGATTTTTCATTGCTTGAAAAAAACAATGAGTTCGATATAGAAAAATATTTTCCAAGCATTGTAAATGAATTCGAAGCGCTAGGGATTAAAATAAGTCTAAACAAAAAAAGTAAAACGAGTGGCAGCAATATAGAATCAGCTTTTTTAAAAAATGACACCTCAATTCATACCCTCAATATTGAGACACAAGGATTAGAAAATATTCACAGCGGAAGAAACCTCAAAATTAAACTTGAAGTTGATACCAATCCACCACTAAAGTTTCAAACCGAATCAAAAACACTTCTTCTTCCAATAACTTTTAATGTAAGGTCTATGACTTTGCCAAATCTTTATGCAGGAAAGATGCACGATACTCTTTTTAGAAGCTGGAAAACACGAGTAAAAGGGAGAGATTGGTTTGATTTTGAGTGGTATGTTAAAAACAACACTGCTTTGAACTTAGAACACTTATGCCAAAGAATGAAAGACAATGGTAACTTTGAAAAAGAAGTTTTAACTAAAGATGAATTTGCTGAAATACTTCATGCTAAAATAGAAACCCTTGATGTGGAACAAGCCATCAACGAAGTAAAAGGGTTTGTTAAAGATATAAGAGTCTTTGATTTTTGGTCAAGAGATTATTTTAAACTGTTGGCTTCACGAGTTAAATTTACTCAATAGGAAATGTTGATAAATATTTTTTTATAAATTTTCACTTTAAGTACTTTTTACCTATGATACAACATTAATTTTGGAGAAACCATGCCACAACCTTGTCTTTTATGTAATAATACCAACCAAAAAGCAATGAACGCTGAATTTATACACTGCAATAACTGTTTTGGAATCTTTAAACGCAATGATTTGTTGCTTGATACGGCTAAAGAAAAAGAACGCTACGATTTACATAACAACAATGCTAACGACACAAACTACCAAAAATTTGTCTCACCTATTACGCAAGCTGTTTTGTACAATTTTACTCCAACTGCTGTGGGTTTAGATTTTGGTGCGGGGAAAAGCTCGGCAATTTGTAAAGTATTACAAGATAAAAACTATAATATTAACGCGTATGACCCCTTTTTTAATGATAACAAAACCCTACTAGCCCAAACTTACGACTATATTACTTCATGTGAAGTTATTGAGCATTTTTACGAACCAAAAAAAGAGTTTGCAAAATTAAAAACACTTTTAAAACTAAATGGTGCTTTATATTGCATGACACATTTGTACGATGAAACCATTGATTTTGAAAAATGGTACTACAAAAATGACCCCACTCACGTTTTTATCTATCAAGAAAAAACGGTAGCGTATATTTGTAAAGCCTTTGAGTTTAGAAGCTATAAAGTAGAAAATAGACTTATTTCTTTATATTTGTAAATGGTAAAAAAAGTAATTTCGCAATGAACTTTCTGTATTTGGAAACCGAAATTTATTTCGGTCGTATTAGCTCTAACAGATAATATGCCTTAAATAAATTTAAGGTTCCAAAGAAAAAGCTCTCACAACCAACCACTCTCATTATTCACTATTCATTATTAGTTATTCAATACTATCCCATCGGATACAATATTTCTTGTTGCACTGCTTTAATCTCTTCTAAAAGCTCATCACTCACTTTAAACTCAACGGCAGCAAATGAGTCTGCTAGTTGTTCTTTCTTTCTTGCACCTATAATTGTTGATGCTACAAACTCAAAGTGCTTTGAATATGCAACTGCTAATGTCACAGGAGAAATATTATAATTCTTTGAAATACCTATATACTTCTTAGTAGCTTCTAAAGTCTTCTTGTTTACAAAACGCTCTGCCATTGCTTGAACTCGCTTACTCTTATTCTCTAAATAAATAGAAAAACGGGCATCTTTAGGGTAAAATGCTCCATTATATTTTCCACTTAAAACACCACCTGCCATGGGTGAATATGGTAAAAGAGATATTTGTTCTTTTTGGCAAACGGTGCTTAATTCATCTAAAAAGCGTGGGTTTAAAAGTGAGAAGTTGTTTTGTATGGATTCAAATCTTGAAATGCCTAAGCGTTTTGAGGTTTCATTGGCTTTTGTAAGTCCATAGGCTGTGTCGTTTGAAGTTCCTAGGTATCTAACCTTTCCTTCACGAACTAGCTCATCAAATGCTTTTAAAGACTCTTCTATTGGCACAATAGTATCTGGCCAATGCATTTGGTATAAATCTATATAATCGGTTTGAAGTCGTTTAAGGCTTCCTTCTATAGCTTTTTTAATATGAAACGAATCAATAGCTGTAAGCCCGTGTCTTGTGGGTGGTACAAACCAGCCAGATGCTGCTCCTGCTATTTTTGTAGCTAAAATAATAGAGTCTCTGGGTTTTGTTTTAAGCCATTTCCCCACAATCTCTTCTGTTAATCCACCTAAATTAGAAGTTGGCGGTACTGGGTAGATTTCTGCGGTGTCATAAAAATTTATGCCTTTATCATATGCAATATCTAGTATTTCAAACGCCTCTTCTTTGCTTGTGCTTGTTCCAAAAGTCATGGTTCCTAAGCAAATATCGCTTACTCTTAGACCTGTTTTTCCTATATATTTGAATTTCATTTTTTACTCCATGATACATATCTCTTTTTTCAAAATATGTTTTAGTGTGTTGTAGGCAACTATTATAACCACTAAGCTTAAAAGTAAAATTAGAAAATACGAAAGATATGCATAAAAAGCTAATTGCGTTACTTCAAACATTAGCATAGTAGCTAATGCAATTGTGCCTAGTGGAAAGGTAAACGCCCACCATGAGATAAAGAATTTTATATTTAAAAAACTTTTGTACATAAAAAGAAGTAAAAGTGTAAAAAATAGTCCTAGATTAAACAATATATTTGCAAACATATCTAAAGTTTCTGTTAATTTATAATAAGATAGAAGTCCAATAGATGGTGGTGCAATTAAGATAAAAAGTGTTGGCATAAACTTTTGAGCAAACTGTTGGTGAAAGATAATTCGGTTTAATATAATTGCTAACATAATTATCCAGAAAAATATTCCAATAGAGAAATAAAAGAGCAAAATTGAGCTGTTTATATACCCAACTCCACCAATTGGAACAATTAAGTTCCCAACAATTGGTATAAACCAAGCGGGGTTTGAGTGCATTTTTTGAACATCTTTTGTCATCCAAAAGCGAAGTGTGTAAAGAGTGAAAAACAGATGAAGCAAAGCACCAATACAACACAAAACAAAAGATATGTTTTCATTCATACTTTTTGTTATCATTGAAATTAGCACAAAAGAGATAGAAATAGCAGCAAAAAAGTTAATTCTTACGGGGTGGTTTAACTCCTCTTTAACCATTTGAGTGTAAAAAATTGCTTTTACTATATAGGTAACTAATATTGAGACAAAAATAACCAGTGTAATAACGGACATAACATTGCCAAAAATAGCACTAAGACCTAAGACTTCATGTGCTTTTGTTAAAGACAAACTTAATCCACTAAGCCCCATAACAATAGCAAACATCATAACGGGAAAAAACTCCAAACGATTTGGAAGCCTTTTAATCTCTTCTTGCATCTTGACTCCTTTTAAGAGGGTTTAACCTATAATTTCATATGGCAAAAACAAAACAAACCACTGATTTAAAACCCTATAATTTAAGCTATTTTGAAAATGGATTTACTTTTAAACTCTTGCTTTTGAAAAAAGATAAAATGATAATAGATGTTGCCATTTTTAAAAACAACCAGTTTCTTAAAAATGACACAAAGCCTTTTGCTCAAATTCCTAAAAATCTTAAAGTTAAAATAAATCCTCTGTAGGCGAATATTAGTACTTTATAGATTAAAATTTCTTTATACTAATATAATCTTTACTTATAACTTCTTCGTACAATTAAGTATATGAAAAAAGGAGCACCTATAAAAGCAGTTACAACACCAATAGGCAAAGTGGAGCTTTGAACTAAATTTCTTGAGATAATATCGCATAGTACTAAAAAAACTCCTCCAAAGAAAAAAACTGGCCAAAAGAGTTTATAGGCACTTTTTTTATAGACTATTTTAATAATATGAGGAACTACTAGCCCAATAAAGCCAATAGGACCTGTAAAACTAATGCAAACTCCTACACAAAAAGAGACCAATAAAAGCAAAATAAAGTTAGTTTTTTTAACCTCTACTCCTTTTAAAAAGGCGTTTTCATTGGAAGTTAGCATTAGAGTAATCTCTTTTTTGTACACATACACCATTTTTAATAATACCAAAGAAGCAAAGGCTACTGGAAAAACATAAGCAAAACCCACAATATCTAAACTTCCTAAGGTGTAACGCACAATTGAATAGTTCTCTTCAAAATTTGAAACCGTAAAAAGCAACATTAAACACGCAGAATAAAAAAATGAAAGGGCAATGCCAACGAGTAAAAAAGAGTTTGTTTGAGCCATGATAGAGTTTTTATTAATTCTATTGGCAATAAAAAAAAGCAATAAAATAGTAAAAAAAGCCCCTAAAAAGCCCCCTAAAACATAAATATAAGAAGGTAAAAAGATAATAAAAAGTGCGGTAAACAGAGTACTTCCACTGGCAACGCCTAAAGTATAGGGAGTTATGAGTGCATTTTTAAAAATAGTTTGAAAAATAAGCCCACTTAACGATAAAATGGATCCACAAAAGAAAGCTAAAAAAACTCTAGGAACTCGCAAGTCCCAAAACACCATATAGTCCTGTGAACTCTCATTGAAAATATTAGAGTAATTAATAACAAAATCTCCCAAAAAAGGGGCTATTAGAATTATAAAAAAGCTGCTTATATAAATTATTTTTTTCATAAATTGCTCACTATAAAATTTTCAACCATTTTAACGCTATCCCCAAAAAAAGTTTGCATATTTTGGGTTGAAAAAAACTCTTGATTGCTTCCATGAAAAGCAATTTTACCACTGTTTATAAACACTATATCAAAACCTAATTTATACGCAAAATTCAAATCATGGGTAATAATAATTTTGTGTTTTAAATAGGTATTGGAGTTTAAAATATCAAAGAGTTTTTTGGTTTTAATTTGGTCTAAATTGGAAGTGGGTTCATCTAAAATGGTAATATTGGCATTATGAGCAATGCTTGAAGCTACTAGTAACAGTTGTGATTCACCTGAACTTAGCGTTTGGCAAGAGTGTTCAAGTAAGTGGTCAATGCCAAAAAGTTGTGCTAACTCTTTTATCTTTGTGCTAGGTGTTTCTATAAAACTAAAATTCAAAAACTCTTCAACGCTCATATATTCATCAAAAATTTCTAATTTAGAAGGAATATAGTTAATTTTTTTAATTTTTTCTTTACTGCTTAACTTTTTATGTGTTTTGCCCTCTATCTTTACAGCACTGTTTTCAATAATTCCCACCATTACTTTTGCCAAAGTTGATTTTCCTGAACCGTTTGAGCCTAAAATAATAGTGCTGTTTTTAAGTTCAAGCGAAATATTGTGCAAAATTGAACTGCTGTAATTATTTATTTCTAGCATCATCTAGTACTTTTTTAAAATCATCTATAAAATAACGCACCCGTTGACTGGGAATTCCTGCGTACTCTTTATCTATGACATAAATATTATTTTTCTTTGAAGCATTAATAGGTATTGTTTTCCATTTATTTAGTAGTGTTTCTTTAGTGATTTTAGACTCACTCAAATATGGAGCCAATAAAACAATAATATCGGGGTTGAGTTTAATAATCGTTTCTAAATTTATGGTCGGTTGCGCTAAATAAGCTACATTATACGCATTTTGATTATTGGAGCGTAAAATAACATCTTCCAAATAAACATCGTGACCTACGACATAAATGGGCTTAGAAAAGTTGGTTGTGGCACTTATAACCATTAAAATCTTTTTATTTGAAATGATGTTCTCAATACTTTTTAAACTGCTATGAATGACAGTTAAAATTTCTTGTGATTTCTCTTTCTCTTCATAAAAATCTGCAATTTTTTCAATGGTTTGCACAATATCGTTCATGGAGTTGGTTTTTAAAAGCATATAATTAATTTTTAACTTTTCTAAACTGTTCACCACACTCATGTCATACGCTTGAAGCATTACCATATCGGGCTTTAACGCAACCACTCTTTCTAAATCCACACTAAAATAGCCCCCTACTTTTGGCAATAGTTTTGCTTCTTCAGGGTAATTGGAAAACTCCGTATTGGCAACAAGAGTATCACCTTTGCCTAAAGCAAAGATAATTTCATTTATTGAAGGACTTAACGCAATCACCCGAGGTGATGCGTAAAGTGTAATACTAAAAAGAAGTATTAATAGGAGTTTCATTAGAAACTGGCCTTAATTCCCACATAAGCACTTCTAGATGCCGTTGCATAACCATCAACCACTTGATAATTTTTATCAGTAATATTATCAATTCTTAAATAGGCATTCAGATTTTTATTAATTTCATAGTTTACACCTGTGTTCCAAAGTGTGTAATTTCCTGTTTTTGCTGCTTTTGTGTAATCAACAAAATCTGGACTAACTCTATCCCCTATATATTCACCATTTATATTAAGATGCAGTTTGCTAATACCATAATAGTCAATTCCAAAACCTACTTTGTCGTTTGGTCTATTTAGTAATCTTTCATTTTCAGTGTCTTTTGCACTTAAGTGAGTATACGAAAGATTTAAAAACAAGTCTTCCATTACATCTTTTTTATAAGCGAGTTCAACCCCTTTTATTTTGCTGTTTCCCTCAATATTTTCATATCCATTACCCCAACCTATCATATTGTTAATTTTTGTATCAAAATAAGTAGCAGAAAATCCTTTATACGCAAGTTGTACATCATACCCTTTTGTTTTTTCAGGTTGTAAGTTTTCATTTCCCACTGTTCCCCAAGAGCCTGCTAGTTCAAACAGTTGGTAAATGGTTGGAACATTATATCCAGTACCATAGTTTGAGCTAACACTTAAATCATCAATTATATATTGTTTTATTCCAATTTTTCCCGTTGTTTTATTATCAAATTTATCGTAACTATCAAATCTTAAAGATTCGGTTAAAATAGTATTGTCATTATTAAATTTATTATTATTAGTAAGGTATATTGCTTTACTATTATACTTTTTTCTTAAATCATTTTTATGTTCAAACTTTTTATAATCTGCTCCAACTGTAATAAATGAACTGTTATTTAAATAAGGAATGGTTGATTTTATACCATATTCATGAACACTTCCATTATATTTTGGCATAGTGTTGTCACTGTATTCTCTTTTAAAAGTAGAACGATTTGCATATATATTTGTAGTAGCAAAACTATTTATATTTTCATAATTTATATTGCTATAACTATTTTTAATTTTTACTCTTGCTTTAGAATTTGCTGAAGCAATAGGATCTATACTCCAAAATGCATCGTATACTTGATTATCATAATCTGTTTTGGCATCAATAATTCCATAAGAGCCACTAATTCTATTATTTTCATCGAAGTTATATCCCAATTTTAAATCAGCTGACGTATTTTTATAACCATCATCTTCAAAATCATTTACATCTTTCTCACGTGGAGCTATTGCTGTAAAGCCATCGGCATCTATTCTTGAGAGATTTAATCTTGCATCAAAGTTGTTGTTTTTATGAGAAATAGTTGCATTTACTCTTTTAGTATCAAAAGAACCATACTCAATTCCAACACTTGCGTGAGTTCCTTCTTGTGCATTTTTTGTAATTATATTAATAACACCTCCACTCGCATCTGCACCCCAAACACTTGACTGTGCACCTTTAATAACTTCAATTCTTTCAACATTGCCCATCATGATATGTTCAAAATTGGCTCCATTTAATCCTGTAGGATCATTGTATCTTATGCCATCAATTAACACTAAAGTTTTATTTGAATCCATTCCTCGTAAATAAATAGAAGTTGGTTGTCCTATTCCTCCATTGCTTGCAATACTAATTCCGGGAATAGTGTTTAGTGCTTCAGCTACAGTTTTATAATGTCTTTCCTCTATCTCTTCAGCTGTTATTACATCTATGTTGGAAGTAACGTCTTTAATTGATTGCTCTGTTTTAGTGGCACTAGTAACTGTAATGGGTGAAAGTTGGTATTCTTTGGCTTGAAGTGTGGTTGTTGCTATTAGAATGCTAGCAACTAAGCTTGTGGTAATTTTTTTATTCATTAAATTGTTTCTCCGTTTAATTTGTAATTGTGTGTTGAATATGTTTTGACAGGTTTAAGTTGTCTTGACCGCAATATGTCTGATATTTGTGGTACTTTTATGCTAAGTATGCTTGAAATTGAGTTTAAAATTGAACTCATTGTTCTGCTTACCGTGGCTGCTAAAATGCCAAAAAACGAAAAGTATTTTCGTGTTTTAATAACCATATTGTCCTCCTTTTTGTGAAATAAGTGGGTATTATAGTTAAATCATTATAAAATTATGTAAATAAGCAGGATATGGCAAATGAAAACAAGACTTTTTATACTCTCTTTTGGTACGGGTGGCACAAACTATTTAACACAAGAAGCTATACACGCCTTACAACAAAGCGTTGTGGTTGTCTCATACAGCAAATATGCCAGAGAGTTAAACTCTCTTTTAGAAGATAAAAAAATACTAAGTTCAGGAATGATTCATGAAAATGAGCGTTGTCTTCAAGCCATAGAAAGTGCATTAAGTGGTAAATCAACTGCTATTTTATCCAATGGCGACGCTAATGTTTTTGGCATTAGTACTTTTATACTGCAAGAAATTGAAAAGAAAAATCTTTGGGATAAAATAGAAGTTATTTCCATTGCAGGGATTACCTCTTTTTTGGCATTGGCTTCAAAAGCAGGAGCATTTATAGGTGATATTGCCTTATTAAATTTTTCTACTAAATTCAACGAAATCGCTACTATTAAAAAACGATTTGAAGTCTGTATGCAAAACGACTTTACTATAGGCATTTACAATCCAAAATCAAAGAAAAAAACCGTTGTTTTTGACTATTTTTTAAATGCTTTAAAACATTTTGAAGAACGAAAAGTAATTATTGGCTCAAGTATAGGAAGAGAAAAAGAGAAAATAACAGTTACTACTACAACAAAGTTAATTCAAGAAGGCAATGAAAATCCACTCATAGGCATGGCAACGCTTTTAATTGTTTGCAGCAGTTCAACTGTTTTAACCCAAAATGGGTTAGTGATTAGTAGTTAGTGAATAGTGGTTAGTTAATTCAAAATTAAAAAAAGTATTTGCTTCCTAAATAAATAATATACACTCCGTATAAAATTACGGCAATACTGGCTAGTTTTATCATTAGGTTTCTAAATTCACTTTGTTTAAAAAGTCCTACAAAAAAGCCCAAAGAAAATAGTGCAGGTATAGTGCTTAAACCAAAAACAAGCATAACTAAAGCTCCGTAAAACATACTTCCAGTACTTGCAGCTGTTATGGCGAAAAAGTAAACAAATCCGCAAGGCAACAAGCCATTAAGCATGCCAAGAAGATAAAAACTTAGTAAACTGTTTGAAGCAATAAGCTTTTTAAAACTCTTTTGGTACCACACTTGCTTAGAAACAGAGTGTTCAATAAGCGTTAAAAATCTTAATTTTCCAAATAAAGATAAGCCAACTAAAAGCATAACAATCCCTGTAAAAATAAGAAAAACACCATTGGTAGTATTGTTAAATGTACTAACTGAGCCTAAAAACCCAAACAGAGCTCCGAGCATTACATAAGTAGTAACACGCCCTAGTGAGTATAATATATGAGAAATTGTTTGTTTTGTTTTGTTCCAATTACTTTGAACTTTGGTGCTTGAATAAGCAATTACAATGCCTCCACACATTCCAACACAGTGTCCAAAAGAGCCTAAAATTGCAATGGTAATAATTGAAAATAGTGAGATGTTTTCCATAAATAAAAAATCCTAATTCGTAGTCAAGGTTGTATTGTATCTTAAAGTAAATAAGCTTTAACAATTTTACTGAAGTGGCTTTCAATAAAACTGTTATGCTTGTATATCGAAGTTTTTTAGGAGAGACAACTTCTTTATAGTTGTTGTATTGAAAGTATAATAAAAGAGTGTTAATTTTGTGTTAAGAAATTTTTTAGATATAATGCCAAAAAAATAAGAAGGTTATACTATTATGAATTTAATTATGTTTGATATGGATGGCACATTAATAAACAGCGGAACAATGATTGCTAATACTGTTAATTATGTGCGAGAAAATATTGGATTGTCTGTTTTAGAAAAAAACCTTATCTTAGAAAAACTTAATGACCCAAATATTAATAGTGCTGAATTTTTTTATGGAACAGAACATTTTACACCTGAGCAAACACACTTGTTTGAAGGGTATTACACCAAAAACTGTCTTTTGGAGTTAGAAATATACGATGGTATTGAAGCCATGCTTAAAGATTTAAAAAAAGAGTTTAAATTAGCAGTTGCAACCAATGCTTCTTCTATTTTTGCCAAAAAAATGTTAACTCACTTAGGATTACTAGAAAACTTTGAAGTGGTATTTGGTTACGACAGCGTTCCAAAACCAAAACCACATCCTGATATGGTGCATAAAATTATCCAAACCATTCAAACAACTCATAACAAGTCTCTTTTGGTGGGTGATAGCCACAAAGATACTCAAGCTGCAAGCAATGCAGGAGTAGATTCTATTTTAGTTAACTGGGGCTTTTCAACTTATGAAAAAGATGCCATGCAAAATGTGAAAGAGCTAGAAGAGAGTATTTTCAAAAAATTCAAACAATAAACAATTTAAGGCTTTGCGTTTACTAAACTGTAAACAATAGGCACTTGAATAGTAATCTCTTTTTTAACTTTAGGAAAACTCTTTGAAGCTTTTTCTATGGCTTCAAGAGCAGAGTTTTTAAGTAACATATGCCCTTTTAACGCTTCAATATTTTCAGCTTCACCACTTATTAAAATTTTAAATTTTAGTAAAACTTCCCCTTGAATATTTAAACTTTTGGCTCTCTTAGGGTAAATAATATGTTGTTGTATGAGTTTTACAATTTGCTGTAAGTGTTCATCTAAAAACTCTTGCTCATAGTT
>JBAYYP010000048.1:0-15909 GCA_041672955.1 Arcobacteraceae bacterium | reverse complement strand
GAAAAACTCTCTTCCTTACAAGGCACTTTTCCAGAAGGCTCAAGTGTACAAATAGGTCCAGATGCTACAGGTGTTGGGTGGGCGTATGAATATGCACTAAAGTCAAAAACCAAAAACTTGCAAGAGTTACGAACACTGCAAGATTATTATTATAAATTTGCTCTTTTAGGAGTAGATGGAGTTTCAGAAGTAGCTTCCGTTGGTGGTTATGTTAAAAATTATGAAATTACTTTAAACCAAGATAAGCTTGTGCAATATAATCTAAGCGTTGCTGAGGTTAAAAATGCGTTGGAAAAAAACAACAATGACAACGGTGGACGAATTATTTTAGAGAATGGTTTTGAACATATGATAACTGCACGAGGATATTTAAAAAGTGTGGTGGATATTGAAAATATTACTGTTAAAACACTTAACTCAACTCCTTTAACCATAAAAGATATTGCACAAGTAAATGTTACTTCTGCTAATCGCCGTGGAATGGCTGACTTAAATGGAGAGGGTGAAACAGTTGGTGGGATAATAGTTGTTAGATATGGTGAAAACCCGTATAAAGTAATTAAAGCGGTTAAAGAAAAACTTCAAACGCTTAAAGTTGAAGATGTAGAAGTAGTAGAAACTTACGACAGAACCTCTTTAATTGATAAAGCAATTGATACACTAAAAAATACACTCATAGAAGAGAGTATTATTGTAATGGTTGTAAGTGGTCTGTTTTTGTTTCATTTTAGAAGTGCTTTAATTATAATTATTACGCTTCCAATTACGGTGCTTTTTACTTTTTTGCTTATGAAACTTTTTGGACTGGGTTCAAATATTATGAGTTTAGGAGGAATTGCCATTGCTATTGGTGCTATGGTAGATGCAACCATTGTAATGGTAGAAAATGCCCATAAACACCTACAAGACAAAGAGAATATTTCTAATAAGCAACGCATTGAGATTATTATAAAATCGGCTAAACAAGTAGGGCGTCCTATCTTTTTTGCTCTTATTTTGGTGGTGGTTTCGTTTTTACCTATTTTTGCACTCACCGGTCAAGAGGGGCGACTTTTCTCTCCTTTAGCATTTACAAAAAGTTTTGCCATGCTTTCAGGGGCTATTTTATCTATTACTTTAGTGCCTATTTTAATGATTTTTTTCATTCGTGGGAAAATTATAAAAGAGCAAAACAATTGGATAAACCAATTTTTTATTAAACTATACTCACCTTTGTTAAAAATTTCTCTTCGGTTTCGTTATGTTATTGTAGTGCTTTTCTTTGCAACAATTATTGCGGCTTACCCTGTATATAAAAAACAAAACTGGGAGTTTATGCCCATGATGAACGAGCAAACTTTTATGTATATGCCCGTAACTCCTTATGGCATTGGAATAGATTTAGCCAAAGAGTTAACACAAAAAACCAATCAAGTGTTAAAATCGTTTCCAGAAGTACAAACAGTTTTTGGAAAAGCAGGGCGAGCAGATAGTGCAACCGACCCAGCACCATTAGCCATGATTGAAACCATTGTCCAATTTAAACCACAAGAGCAATGGAGAGAGGGCATGACCTATAAACAACTGCTTAAAGATATGGATGAAAAACTTCAAGTAGCAGGTTTAATTAACTCATGGACCTATCCAATAAGAGGGCGAATAGATATGCTTTTAACAGGTATTAGAACGCCATTAGGAATTAAACTCTATGGAAATGACCATGAAAAACTAGAAGAAGTTGCATTACAAATTGAGCAAAAACTTAAAAAATTTGACAAAACGCTTACGGTCTCTTCTGATAAAATCAACTCAGGCTATTACTTAAATATTAAAATAGATGATGAAAAAATATCTCGCTATGGCATTACAAAAGAAGATATTCTAAGTACAATCTCTTTAGGGGTTGCAGGAAGTCAAGTAAGTACATTTTTAAAAGGGCTTGAGAGGTATCCTATTAGTTTGCGTTATGAAACAACAAAAAGAGAAGATATTAATGCATTAAACAGTTTGCTTATTAAAACACAACTGGGGTTTCAACCTTTAAACACTTTTGCACACTTAGAGTATGAAATGGGACCTTCTGTTATAAAATCAGAAAAAGCACTTAATGTAAATTTTATTTATATCACTCCTCAAACCGATATTTCACCTAATGCATATAAACAAGAAGCAGAAAAACTTCTAGAAAATATAGCTCTACCCACAGGATTTTATTTTGAATGGGCAGGGCAAAGTGAGTATTTAGAAAGTGCCATGCAACGGCTTATTTACATTATTCCTTTAACCTTTGCACTTATTTTTTTACTCATTTATTTTGCATTGAGAAATATAATCTACACAGCAATTATATTTTTCACCTTACCTTTTGCATTAACAGGAGGGATATTCTATATAGAGTATTTAAATTTCAATATCTCCATTGCCGTTATTGTAGGCTTTTTAGCTCTTTTAGGGGTTGCTGCTGAAACTTCTATTGTAATGCTTGTTTATTTACATGAAGCTATGCTTGAACTAAAACAAAAATGCACAAACCCTGAAAAAAAGGATATTTTCCATGCAGTATATAAAGGAGCAGTTCTAAGACTTCGACCAAAACTTATGACGCTTTTTGCAATTTTAGGAGGGCTAATTCCAATAATGTATATACATGGTGTTGGAAGTGAAGTCATGCAGCGAATTGCAGCTCCCATGATAGGAGGAATGATAAGCTCAGGCTTTTTAACGCTTATTATTATTCCAGCAATTTTTTATATTTTAGCAATTAAACAAAAAGGCAATATAGCAAGTTGTGATTTATCGCATTAATAAAAGAAAGATATTAATGTTTAAAAGATTTGAAAATAAATTATCATTAAATGATAAAATAGGAAATGGGTAAATATAATGAAAATATTGCTTTTAGAAGATGATTTAATTTTAAGTGAAATTATAGAAGAACATCTTGTTTCAAAGAGTTACCAAGTTACAACAGTCTATAACTATAATGAAGCTCAAAATGTGCTTTATAGTGAAAAATTTGATATATTGCTACTGGATGTAAATGTTCCTGGAGATAATAGCTTTACTCTTTTAGAGGAGTTACGAAACAATAGTATCAAAACTCCTGCTATATTTATTACATCATTAAATATGATTGAAGATGTTGAAAAAGGGTTTATTTCTGGATGCGATGACTATATTAAAAAACCTTTTGAACTCAAAGAATTAGACGTTCGATTGAATAATATTCAACGCTTGTATAACCTTTGCCCTAGTGAAGATATAAAAATTTCTGAGGATATTTTCTTAAATATGGAGTCTTTATTTATTTTAAAAAACGATCAAAAAATAGACATTACAAAAAAAGAGTCTGAAGTTTTACACTATTTAATAAAGGCTAATACAACAGTAAGTATGGAGGAGTTATACTCAAATATTTGGACATATGAAGAGTTACCCAATGCTTCAACCGTTCGTACATACATTAAAACTTTACGAAAAATAATTGGTAAAGAAAAAATTATTAATATAAAAGGAATAGGATATAAATTTAACAAGCAGTGAGAAAAAAATATTTCTAAAATTTATTGTTTTATATTTAGGCTCTTCTTTTATTCTAATGCTTTTAGTAGCATTTTTTTACTATCAAAGCGAGAAGACTCTTCATTTGGATTTGATTAAATCCAATGTGCAAAATATTTCTCAAAAAATATCATCTGAAATTATTTTTTCACAAATGAAAGAAATACCCCTTGAGAAAGATAAATACTTAACTTCTTCAGAGTTTCAAATTGGATTCTATAATGAAAAAAAAGAGAAACTATTTGGAAATCTTAATGAAACGGTTGATTTTTCAGAGCAAATTATTATCAAAAAAAATAATATAATATATATCAATGATAGTACTGTTGGACATCTTGGAATATATTATGTGGTAATCAAAGAACATTTGTTAAGCAGTAAAATAAAAAAATTGTGGATTACTATAGTCATATCTTTTATTTTTATTTATTTTTGTGTGGCATTAATTGGAATATATTTATCAAAACTTTTTTTAAAACCCATAAAAGATGAGAGAGAAAAATTAAATAATTTTATAAAAGATACCACGCATGAACTTAACACACCCATTAGTGCTATTTTAATGTCAACACAAAATGAAAATTTAACAGCAAAACAAATTCAAAGAGTCAAGCTTAGTGCAAGACGAATTTCTGAAATTTATAAAGATTTAACCTATGTTTTTTTAGAGCATAAAAGTGAGTACAAAATGGTGAAAAAACAAAATCTAAAAGAGCTTATAAAAGAGCAATTAGAGTATTTTGAACCATTAGCTTTGAAAAAGAGAGTTACAATAGTAACCGATTTTGAAGATTTCGAATATCTGATAAATAAAGACGATTTTATTAGGGTTTTTAATAATCTTATGTCAAACGCAATAAAATACAATAATCTAAATGGCTCCATTCATATAAAGCTACAAAAAAATTTACTCGTTATTAAGGATACTGGCATTGGAATAGCAGAAGAAAAGTTAAATGACATTTATAAAAGATATTTTAGAGCAACCAATGAACAAGGTGGTTTTGGCATTGGTTTGAATATTGTTAATAACATATGCAAAGTCTATAATATTAAAATTGATGTGGTAAGTACTGTTTCTAAAGGTACCGCATTTTCTCTTTCTTTTCAAAATTAGCATATAATTTTGATGAGGTTAATATTTCATACTTCTTACACTTCAAATGATTATAATTCCTTTACATTAAAACACAAAGGATAAAAAAATGAGAAAAGTAACATTAGCTTTAATAGTAGCAGGAGTCTTTACAGGTGCATTGTATGCAAATTCAAATCATATGGGAAATCATATGCATGATGGGAAAATGATGAATCATTCAACAGTAGATGGAAAGTCAACACAAACAATGGCTATGATGAGTCCTGAATTATGTCAAAAAATGCACTCTGAATTTAATCAAAACACTGAGGCAACACAAAGTAGTCTGCAAGATCCTAGAATGAAATTGATAGATGAACTTTATGGCTCAGAAGAATTTTCTGGATAAACTTTTATTAATTCACACAAAGAGCTTTCTTTGTGTGGATTAATATTTTACACTACACACTATTTTCATATTAAAAAGTTATAATTAACTCATCTAAATTATGCAAGGATTGAATATGAAAAATATGACATTTACAGACCCTGTATGCAACATGAAAGTAAGTCAAAGCAGCAAACTGCATACTTCTTTTGAGAAACAAGAATACTACTTTTGCAGTCAACACTGTTTGGATAAATTTGAAAAAAATCCACAGGAATATTTAAATAAAAATAAAACTTTAAAACACAGACATAGTTCTAATCAAAATGAGAACTCTTCAACTTTTTCACAATATACCTGCCCTATGCATCCTGAAATTATTCAAAACAAACCAGGAGATTGCCCTAAATGCGGAATGGCATTGGAGCCAATGGGAGTAGAAAGTGCTAAAGAAGAGAATAACGAAGAATTAGATTATATGACAAAAAGGTTTTACATAAGCCTTATTTTTGCACTTCCTTTGTTTGTAATAGCTATGTTTCCTAATTTTAGTCAAAATATTTTACCCTCATCTTTAACTGCGCACGATATTCAATATATAGAATTTTTTCTAGCAACACCCATAGTTCTTTGGGGTGGTTGGAGCTTTTATCTTAAAGCTTACTCTTCAGTTGTTAATAGAAGTCTGAATATGTTCACACTTATTGGTTTAGGGGTTAGTGTTTCGTGGCTTTATAGTGTTGTGGCACTTCTGTTTCCTACATTTTTTCCTTTAAGTTTACAAACACAAGGAGTTGTTCCTGTATATTTTGAAGCAGCAGGGGTTATTGTTACCTTGGTTTTATTAGGACAAGTGTTGGAGTTAAAAGCTCGTTCAAAAACTAATGCGGCTATAAAGATGTTGTTAAATTTAGTTCCTCAAAAAGCTATAAGAGTCAATCAAAACAACAGTGAAGAAGAAATAGCCTTAGAAGATATCCAACTCAATGATATTCTTAAAATAAAACCAGGTGAAAAAATACCCGTTGATGGAGTTATTACCAAAGGCAATAGCACAATTGATGAGTCAATGATAACAGGAGAATCTATTCCCGTTGAAAAAAATATTGATGATAAAGTTATTGGGGCTACGCTTAATACTACGGGACAATTCTTTATGCAAGCTACTAAAATAGGTAAAGATACTTTGATTTCTCAAATTATACAAACGGTTGCAAACGCACAAAGAAGCCGTGCGCCTATTCAAAAATTAGCAGACACGGTATCGGGATATTTTGTACCAGCTGTTGTGATAATTTCTATAATAACTTTTATTATTTGGTATTTTTTTGGACCTGAACCCAGTTTAGCCTTTGCTGTTATAAATGCAGTTGCTGTTTTAATTATTGCGTGTCCTTGTGCTTTAGGCTTAGCAACTCCTATTTCTATTATGGTAGGAACAGGAGTTGGGGCTTCAAGTGGAGTGCTTATTAAAAATGCACAAGCGTTAGAAGTTATCGAAAAAATAGATACTCTAGTAGTAGATAAAACAGGAACATTAACTGTTGGAAAACCCGTGGTAACTTCAATTGTAGAGTTAAATGGTTTTAAGGAGGATGATATTTTAACCTTTGCAGCTTGTGTTGAGCAAAGCAGTGAACATCCTTTATCGGATGCCATTATTAAAAAAGCAAAAGAAAAAGAGTTGAATTTGCTAGATGTTGATGATTTTAATTACATTATTGGAAAAGGAATTGCGGCAGTTGTAGATTCAAAACCTATTGCAGTAGGAAACTTAAAATTAATGCAAAGCTTAAATATTGAGTTAAAAGATGGTGAAAAAAGAGCCAATGAGTTAAGACAAAATGGGCAAACCGTAATTTTTATTGCTATAAATAACACTTTAGCAGGGCTTATTGCTATTGCAGATACCATAAAACCATCAACAAAAGAGGCAATAAAAGATTTAAAAGCTTATGGAATTAATGTAGTAATGCTAACAGGAGATAATGAAATTACCGCAAAAGCAGTTGCTAAAGAGCTTTCTATTGAGGAGGTCTATTTTGATGTTTTACCAGAAGATAAATTAGAGGTTATAAAAAAACTGCAAGCCCAAGGAAAAATAGTAGCAATGGCAGGAGATGGTATTAATGATGCTCCAGCACTAGCGGCTGCTAATGTAGGCATTGCTATGGGAACAGGTACAGATATAGCCATTGAAAGTGCTGAAATTACACTTGTCAAAGGGGATTTAAATGGCATAGTAAAAGCCTATAAATTAAGCAAAGGTACCATGAAAAATATACGACAAAATCTGTTTTTTGCCTTTATTTATAACAGCGCGGGAATTCCTATTGCTGCGGGTGTTTTATATCCGTTTTTTGGTATATTACTTTCACCTATGATTGCAGCTGCTGCTATGAGCTTTAGCTCAGTTTCTGTAATAGCAAATGCATTAAGGTTGAAAAATATAAAGCTCTAAAAAGCAAAATCAACCCTAATCGTTCAACTAACATAACTCCCAAAACCCACACCGACCGAAATAAATTTCGGTTTCCAAAAAGCTGCAAAACTCTTACGGAACCTGAAATTTATTTCAGGCGGTCTAACAACAAAATCAAAAAATAAGAGAAAATCTAAAACTTACCACTCAACGCTTAACCCTAAGCTCCCCAAAACTCACTTTCCAACGATTAAATTAGTGCTTCCATTGGTACTTGCATATATAGTTACACTGTAAAGTTTGGCGTAATATTGCATTAAAAGTTTTTGTAAGGTTGGCTCAATGGAGGGCGTAAACCACGCGTTATTGGAAATGGAAATCATAAAAGCTGTATCGCCTAAATCTTCAAATATTTTATGCGTAGTCGTTTCGTAGCAAATTGCATTTCTAAATTTGACTCCTTGAATTTCAAAATCTGTTGGGGAAGTGGCTTTGGAGTAATCTTTAGCACCGTTGTAAAAGGTATTGTTGATAAAATCTCTTAAAAATTTAGGCAAAGGAATCTCCTCTCCAAAAGGCACTAATACTACTTTATTTGCAATTGTTACCCCATGGCTTGAAAAGTGATAAGTGGAGTTGTAGTAGTCTTGTCCCTCTTTATTCAAAGCCCCGGTTACAATGTCTATGTATTGGGCTTTCTCTTCTAAAGTTTCCCACAAATCTTTATTGGTGTTTAAAACTAAGGGAAAAGCAGTTTCCGGAAGAATGACTAAATCATAACCATTTTCTATTGCGTATTCAATGGCTTCTAAATTTTTTGAAATAATTGTTTTTTGGTAAGATCTGTTCCATTTTTCATCTTGAGAAAGATTAATTTGTGGCATATAGATATTAAGATGATTTTGCTTTTCATACGAAGATGAAGAAAAATTAAGATTTAATGCTAAAATTAAAAGCAACAAAGCGGGCCATTTGAATTGTATAAAAAGAGCAAGGCTTACTAGAATAATAAGTAAGTCAATTTTTTCAATATCAAAGTAAGAGTGTAAAAAAAGTAACTCTATTTGAAGCCAATTAAAACCAAAAATGCTTATATAACTTAAGGCGAAAAATGAAGCAACTCTAAAATACAGATTTTGAAAAAAAGAGAAAAGATAAAAAATTATTCCATAGCCTAAACCAAATCCTAAAATTATTAAAGGCATTAAATAGGTTAATTCGTAGTAAATAAAACTAAAGCTCACCCAATAAAACCAAAAGACTCCGATAAAAAAACCAGCAAAGAACATTGCCTTTCTAGGAAGGCTTAAAAGAAAATAAAGAGCAACAACAGCTAAAAAAGAGTTCACAACTCTGTTTTGAAGGCCGAAATGTTCCAAATAGATGAAAGCACTGAAAAAAACAGCACAATACAAGCCCTTTATTATATTTGTTTTGTTAGAATTTAGCCGTTTTAAAAAAAACATAAATAAAACTTATAAAGGACATTATATGGGACTAAACGGAGATTTAATAACTTCATTGTTACCTCTTGTTGCACTGTTTGCAATATTTTACTTCTTAATTATTAGACCACAACAAAAGCAAGCGAAGGCGCATAAAGAGATGGTGGCTAACTTGAAAAAAGGCGATAAGATTGTAACACACGGTGGCTTAATGGTTGAAATTAGTAAAGTAGAAGATGAATTTTTATTGGTAAAAAATCATGATGGTTCAGAGATGAAACTTGCTAGAGAATTTGTTACAAAAGTAGCAGAATAACCTTTGTTAAAACATCTAAACTTTTAGATGTTTTACTTAACTCTCATAAATGCTTAAGGAAAATAATTGAAAATCTTTAATTACAGACTCGTAATATTCGCATTGAGTATTATTTTTGGTGTTGTTTTTGCTATGCCATCTTTTTTACAAACGCAAAGTGGAAAAAAAATAAATTTAGGCCTTGATTTACAAGGTGGACTTCATATGCTTTTAGGGGTTAATACCGAAGAAGCAGTCATTTCAAAAATTAAAAGTTATGCTTCTTCTATTAAATATTTTGCACAAGATGAAGATATTTTATTAGATGAATTAAGTATTAACGGTGAAACAATCGAATTTACAATTTTAGACGAGGATGAAATCAAAAAAGTTGATGCCATGCTTGCAAAAATTAAAGGTTTAGATATTCAAAAACCAAACCGTTTGAACTATTTAATTACTCTAAGTGAGAGTGAAAAAGCCATTGTAAAAGATTTGTCGGTTTCACAAGCAGTTGAAACCATACGAAACAGACTTGACCAATTTGGTTTAGCAGAGCCAACCGTTATACGACAAGGCACAACAGATATTGTAGTGGAACTTCCAGGTATTAAAAATGCCGAAGAAGAAAAAGCTGCACGAGAGCTAATTTCACAACCAGCTAACTTAGAGTTAATGGCAGTTGATGAAGAGATTACTGACCAAGTGTATACTATGAGTGTTCAACAAGCTGCTCAATATGGGGCTGTTATTTTAGAAAAAGCCGATAACCCCAATGAAAAGTATTTGGTTAAAGAGATACCCATTTTAAATGGAGAGCAAATTATAGATGCGCAAGTGGCGTTTGACCAATCGAACCAACCAATTATTAACTTTACACTTAACTCAAGTGGGGCTAAAATTTTCGGAGAGTTTACTTCAAAAAACATAGGAAAACGACTGGCAGTTGTACTGGACGGAAAAATTTATTCAGCACCTAATATAAGGGAGCGAATAGGTGGAGGAAGCGGTCAGATTTCTGGGGGCTTTACTCTTGTAGAAGCTGGAAATGTAGCGATTGCTTTACGAAGTGGGGCATTACCTGCTAGTGTAAAACTTCTTGAAAAAAGAAGCGTAGGACCTAGCTTAGGAGCTGACTCAATTCAAGCTTCAATGATAGCTTTAATCGTTGGTTTTGGGATTGTTATGATTTTTATGGTGGTTTATTACAAAGGGGCAGGAATTATTGCAAATATTGCGTTGGTGATCAATATTTTTATTCTTGTGGCTGTCATGGCAATGTTTGGAGCAACCTTAACGCTTCCTGGAATGGCAGGGATTGTCTTAACCATTGGAATGGCGGTAGATGCCAACGTTATTATAACGGAACGAATACGAGAGCTTTTAAAAGCGGGTGTTCCTGTTAAAAAAGCCATAGAAGATGGGTATTCAAATGCTATGAGTGCTATTTTGGACTCTAACATTACTACTATTTTAGTAGCAGTAATTTTATACGCTTATGGAACAGGACCTATTAAAGGGTTTGCAGTTACGATTTCTATTGGTATTTTAGCTTCTATGTTAACGGCAATTTTAGGAACGCACGGAATATATCAGATGCTTATGAATAAAATTCAAAAATCAAAAAATATTGCTAATTGGTTTGGAGTAAAATAATGGAATTTTTTAAAACAGATAAAATATATGACTTTATGGGGAAGAGATTCTCTTTTTTAGCTATTTCTATTCTTCTTGTTTTGGCTTCACTTGGTATTTTAGCAACCAAAGGATTGAACTTTGGAATTGATTTTGCTGGGGGAACGCTGATTCAAGTTAAGTACGAACAAAAAGCTCCTATTGACGATATTAGAGATATTTTAAGACAAAAAGAGGCCTTTTCAAATGCTTCTATAACTGAATTTGGCTCAGATCAAGAGATTGTTATTCGTATTACTTCTTCTTCAAACTCTGTGGCTACGGATATTGGTGATGAAATAAATACACTTTTAAAATCAACTGGAAACTTTGAAATTAGAAGAATAGATATGGTTGGCGCAAAAGTAGGAAATGAGCTCCGAGAAAAAGGGATTATGGCACTGGGCTTATCATTTATAATGATTTTAATCTATGTTAGTTACCGTTTTGAATATCGTTTTGCCCTTGCTTCTATATTAGCGCTTGTACATGATATTATAATTGCCTTGGGTGCAATTTCTTTATTTAATGTAGAAGTAAATTTAGATATTTTAGCAGCACTTTTAACCTTGCTTGGGTATTCACTTAATGATACGATTATTATTTTCGACAGAATCAGAGAAGGACTACAAACAAGCAAAGAAGAAAAACTTGAAGATGTGGTCAATGACTCCGTTTCAAAAACACTTTCAAGAACAACACTTACTTCTTTAACCACATTTTTCGTGGTAGTAACGCTGTATATGTTTGGAAGTGAAATTATCCATGGTTTCGCCTTTACTTTACTTGTAGGTATTGTTATTGGAACGTACTCATCTATTTTTATTGCTTCAACTTTTTTAGTGCAGTTAAGATTTTCAATTGATAATTTTAGAGCAAAAGAAGCCGAAAAAGTAAAACGACAAAAAGAGAAAGAGAAGATGAGAGCCATGTATGAGCAAGGTACCATCTAACTTGTCATAAAACATAAGCTTTAGCGCTAACTCTGCGTTGAAGCTTATATTTTAAACACTCACATACTTAATGTATGCTCCCATTTAAAATCTAATCTCCGCCTTGATTTAGCACAAAATCTTATATTTTCTGACAAGTTAGAATTACATCATTTAATAACACTAATTTTCAAAATATTCTATGCTAGAATTTATCCACAAGGAATATCCATGACTGTAATTTACGATAAAACTGCAAAGAAAGAAGTAGCCAATATTGATTCTATCCTTAAAAAAAGTGTAGAAGAACTTGTAAAAGATAAAGAGGTTACAGAATGGGAAAAAAAGAATCAAGAAGCAATCTATGAGTATAATAAAAGAGTAGCTAAAAATGGTCTTTTTAGTGATGATTTAAGAAGTTTTTAGTAGATAATTGATAATAAAAAATATCACAACTATCTTTCTATAAATTAAGCACGAGAAAATGTATAATCTTAGAAAATCAAATATGCAAATGTCCTTATCCCACTATTCCAACATCTGAAAAGCCGAACGTTTATTTTTCTTTTCGAAAAAGAGTTGCAACTGTTTGAACATAAAAATATGCTCATAAGCATATTTTTATGTGAGTTTTGCGACTCAGAAAAGAAAAATAATAAGAGAGGGAATCCCAAGGGCTTTGAAGCTTAGTTGGTGGCTTTGCTTACTTTGTCCACACAAAGTAAGAGAGCGGAAACCTTTAGGTTTTCAAGAGAATAAATCAAAATTGCGATAATATTTAAACATTAAAATAGAAAGTTTAAATATGAATAAGTGAATACTAGAAATAAAATTTATTTACATTTTATAAGCAAAAAAATTGCAAAATGAAATATTTTTTTATTTGTTTCTTATTTTATGATAAAATAGCATAAATTTAAAGAATTAAAATTAGGAAATATGATGAAAGAATTATTAATCAGTTTAGGATTTAATTATAAAGAAAATACCAAAGATGTATTAATAAAACCATATTCAAACCATGAAAAATATTCAATCGAAATTAATTTGGAAAAAAATAGTATCAATTTCGGAGATAAAATATTTTTCAATAATTCTAAAAATTCTGTTCAAAATATAACTAAGCCAGAAGATTTAGTTGTAGTAGAATGTGTTGATAGATTACTTCAAAAAGGCTACAAACCTCAAAATATTATTTTAGAAAAAGTTTATCCAACAGGGCATGGAACAAGTGGCAGACTTGATATTTTAGTAACTGATAAAAATAATAAAGCTTTTATGATGATTGAATGCAAAACTTGGGGAAAAGAGTTTGATAAAGCATTTGATAAATTGAAAAAAGATGGTGGGCAACTTTTTACCTATTTTCAACAAGATAAAGATGCTCAAATTTTAGTTTTATATACTTCTGAATTAATTAACAATAAGTTAGAGTATAAAAATGAAATAATAAAAATAGAAGAAGAGTATAGAAATACAAGTAATGTAAAAGATTTTTTTGATAGATGGAACAAAGTTACAAAAAATAATGGAGTTTTTAACGATTGGAATACACCATATAATTATGAAAGCAAAGCACTAACACCAAAAGATTTGATAGATATAAAACAAGAAGACAGTAGTTTTATTTTTAATCGTTTTATGGAAATTTTAAGACACAATGTAGTTTCTGATAAACCAAATGCTTTTAATAAAATATTTACACTTTTCCTTTGTAAAATTATGGATGAAAAAAATACAAAACCAAATGAACAATTAGAGTTTCAATGGTTAGAGGGAATTGATGACCATGTCGAATTCCAAAAAAGATTAACCGACCTTTATCAAAGAGGAATGAAAGAGTTTTTAGATAAAGAAGTAACCGATTTAAGTGATAAAGAGTTTGAAGAAAAGTTTGGAACACTTGATAATAGTGTTAAAGATTTATTATTAAAAGAATTTACAAAAATAAGACTTCAAAAAAATAATGAATTTGCCATAAAAGATGTATTTGATGAAGAGACTTTTAATGAAAATGCAATAGTTGTAAAAGAGATAGTTGAACTTTTACAAGGATATAAAATACGATATACAAAAAAACAACAGTTTTTAAGTGATTTTTTTGAACTTCTTTTAACAACTGGTTTAAAACAAGAAGTGGGGCAGTTTTTTACTCCGGTTCCAATCGCTAAATTTATAATTAGAAGTATCCCTTTTGATAAAATTATAAAAGAAAAATTAACCAAAGGTGAAAGGGATGAACTTTTACCAAATGTAATTGATTATGCGGTTGGAAGTGGTCATTTTATAACAGAAGCTATGGATGAAATCCAAAAGGAACTCAATAAAATTTCACCTGATGATTTTGTAAATGATACAGCTAAAAAAATAAAAAGTTGGAAAGAAGACCATTTTGATTGGGCGTTTGATTATGTTTATGGAATTGAAAAAGATTATAGGCTTGTAAAAACTGCAAAAGTTGGATGTTATTTACATGGTGATGGTTTAGCAAAGGTAATTCATGGTGATGGATTATCTAATTTTAGTGATACAAAAGAGTTTAAAGGTAAATTAAAATACAGTGATAAAAACTATCCACAAGATAACAAAAAATTCGACATTGTCGTATCTAATCCACCATATTCTGTAAGTGCTTTTAAAAATGTAAGTAAAAAGTTTGATAAAAACGATTTTGAACTTTATGATAGATTAACAGACCAAAGTAGTGAAATAGAGGCTTTATTTATAGAAAGAACTAAACAACTTTTAAAAGATGGTGGAATAGCAGGAATAATTTTACCAAGTTCTATTTTAACAGGTGGTGGGATATATACAAAAACCAGAGAGATTATTCTAAAATATTTTGAAATAATTGCTATTACAGAACTCGGTTCGAATACATTTATGGCAACAGGAACAAATACAGTAGTTCTGTTTTTAAGAAGAAAAAATAATGCAGAACATATAAATATTTTAGCTTCAGTGAATAAAGCCTTTGAAACTAAATCAGATATAACAATCAACTCTATTGAAAAACCACTTTCAAAATATATCTCTTATGTTTGGGAAAATATAACCATAGAAGATTATGCTAGTTTAATTGAAAATACTCCAAATCAAAATATACTCAATCATCAAATTTATAAGAGTTATATAACTAAATATACTATTAATAAAATTTTAGAGATAGAAAAAGAGAAGTTTTTTTATTTTATTTTGGTTTACAAACAAAAAATTACATTAGTAAAAAGCGGTGAAAAACAAGAAGAGAAGAAGTTTTTAGGATATGAATTTAGTTCACGAAGAGGAAGTGAGGGAATTCATGCAATACAAAGAGCAAAATCAATAGATGAATGTACCTCTTTATATGATAATAACTCTTACGAAAATCCATTAAAAGCAAATAGTTATGTGTACAGTGCTTTTAATGGGGAAGAAAAAAGTATAGATGAGAGTTTAAAAGAGAATATTTCATATATGAATTTAGTTGATATGATGGATTTTTCAAGAATGGATTTTGATAAGTTTATATCTTTGAATGCTAAAAAAAAAGTAAAAATTGAGAGTCGTTGGGATGTAGTTAAAATTCAAGATATTGCATTTGAAATAATTAATGGTTCAACCCCTTCTAAAAATGAGTCTAAATATTGGGATAAAAAAGATATTTTTTGGTTGACTATTCCTGATATTGATGATAATTTTATTAATATAAATTCTATTAAACAGTTTACATCCAACAAAGCATTGGAAGATAAAAAAATAAGAATAGTTCCAAAGAATTCTGTTTTACTTTCTTGTACGGCTACCATTGGAAAAGTAGCAGTTAGTCAATATGAATTATCAACAAATCAGCAAATAAATGCAATTGTTTGTAAACAGAATATATTACCTAACTATTTAGCTTATTATTTAAAAACACAAAAGAATAATTTGGAGAATTTGACAAGTAATGTTGGTGTAAAACATGTTAATATAGAGATGTTGAAAAATTTACAAATCCCACTACCTCCAAAAGACATCCAAGAAAAGATTATAAATGAAATTGAAATTTTAGAAGTTTTTGAGAAAGATTCACAAGATAAAATTGAGACTTTAAAAAATGAAATAAAAAATCAGATTAATCAATCTTTAGGAAAAGAAAAAACTTTATCTAAAA
>JBAYYP010000047.1:0-15913 GCA_041672955.1 Arcobacteraceae bacterium | reverse complement strand
GACGGAAAACCAACGGGTGCTGCTTTAGGGTTTGCTAAAAAATGTGGAGTGGAAGTAGAACAACTTTCGAGCATAAATACACCCAAAGGGGAAGTGCTTTATTTTAAACAAGAAGTAGCAGGTGTAGACTCAAAGCTTCTTTTAAATGAGATGATTAATGAGTTTGTATCTTCTTTAAGCTTTGGAAAATCCATGCGTTGGGGAAGTCAACCTCAAAGTTTCATCCGTCCAATTCGAACCTTATGCGTTATGCTAGGAGAAGAAGTTGTTGGTGCAGAGCTGTTTGGCGTGACTTCAAATAATGTTGCGTATGGTCATCGAATGGTTTCGTATGAACCTTTCTCTTTTGATTTTGCAGGCGATTATTTCTCACAACTTGAAAAACACGGAGTTAATTTATATCCCCAAAACAGAAAAAAGATAATTTTAGAACAAATGGCAGCAATTGAAAAACAATATGACATAAAAATTGAAAAAGATGAAATGTTACTTAATGAAATTGTAGCCATTACAGAGTACCCAACCGCACTTTTAGGTAAATTTGATATTGAGTTTCTAGCACTTCCTGAAGAGGTAATTGTTACTTCTATGAAAGAGCACCAACGCTATTTTGCTGTCTATAAAAACGGAATCCTAAGTAATAACTTTATTGTAGTTTCCAATGCTAAAACCGATGACTTTTCTTTAATTACAGCAGGAAATGAGAAAGTGTTACGACCACGATTATCAGACGCCATGTTCTTTTACAACAACGATTTAAAAAATGGCTTAAGCAATGAACGTTTAAAAGCACTTCTGTTTGTTGATGGTTTGGGTTCTGTGTATGAAAAATGTGAAAGAGAAGCCCTTATTGGAAGTTATTTAGCAAAAGAGTACGGTCTAGAAGAGCAAAAACTTCTAACCAAAGCCATTATGTTAAGCAAAGCCGATTTGTCAAGTGAAATGGTCTATGAATTTACAGAACTACAAGGTTTAATGGGCTATTACTACGCTAAAGCTGCCAATGAAGATGAGCTTTTATATACAGCACTTAAAGAACAATATCTGCCCGATGGAGAAGATTCAGAACTTCCTTCAACGCTATTTTCTTCAATAGTAGCATTAAGCAATAAAATAGATAATTTAATGGGCTTATTCAGCGTAGGAAAAATCCCAACAGGCTCAAAAGACCCATATGGGCTTAGACGTGCAGCTGCAGGGATTGTTAAAATTGCCATTGAGCACAAACTTCCTTTAGATTTTGCCCTTATAGTGTCGTCGTTAAGCAAAAATTACCCCAACTTAGACCAAAAAGCACTAGTAGAGTTTTTCAATGAACGACTCTTTAAAATTTTTGAAGTCAATCCAAGCGTATTAAAAGCCGTATTAAGCAGCGGTGAAACCAATATTTACAAAATAAGCCAAAAACTGTGCGCATTAAACCCAATAGTATTAAGCAGTGATTTCAAAGAGTACAGCACCACTTTTAAACGAGTTGCCAATATTATAAAAGATATAAATACCGATGCAAAACTAGATATTAATACTAATTTATTTGAAGAAACAGCAGAAAAAGAGTTACACAAAAACTACACCGCAGTAACATCAAAAGAGTACCTAACCTACGATGAAGAGCTAGAAGCCTTATTTGCGCTAAAACCCTTTTTAGATAAGTTCTTTGACGATGTATTTGTGAACCATGACAATGAAAATATTAAAATCAACAGAAAAAACTTAATTGGGTTGGTTTATCAAGCATTTAAAAAAATTGCAGATATTAAAGAGATTACAATTTAATATTAATAAAATCTATTGAGAATAGCTATAAAACACCTAATGCTAGGTGTTTTGATGAATTTTATGTATTTCTTTTTAAAAGGTAATTTAAGAACTTAAAACAAATATAAGTATCTCCATAATTAAGGTTTTTAAAAAAATAGGAATAATATGGATCTTGCTGATTTAGAAAAGTATATATGTCAAAAATAAATTAAAATAGTTTACAAAATTCAAAAACATATAATAAAATATTTAATAAGCTGTGATATTTAGTTTAAAGCTACCTATTTAAACAATAAAATAACAATTAACAGGAAATAAAACAAACATATGAAAACATTTTTAAAAAGAGCATTTTACACTTTTTTTATTTCACTTATTTTTTTAGCGTTATTGAGTTTTTATTTTTCTAAAAAGTTAGTTCAAGAGTTGGAATCTATGCATGAAATATATTATGAGAATAGTTACTTAACAGATGCTGCGGCTATTTGTATGCAACTTTATTTTATTAATCCTACTGTTGAGAATAAAAAAACTTGCATACAAATAGAAGAGACCATACGCAATAATAAAAATGAATTAAAGAGCTTTACTTTTGCCTTTATCTATTTTGAATATTTAGAGAAAAAAAACTAACTCTTTTTTGTCGCAAACTGTTTAAACTCTCTTATTATTGATAATTCACGGTTGTACATATATTGGTTGAAAATATCTTCTTTCATTTTAGGAAGTTCAAACTCGATATTTACATAATAGGAAGCATTTTCTTCATATATTTTTATTATTTTTCCTTGAAAATTGATAATACAAAGTTTATCAACATAGTAAGCTAGGTCGTTTTCTGGAATATCAAATGCAATTTTTAAATCTAAAATTACATCTATTCCAAAAAAATCGGGTAAGGTTTTTACTTCAAAGGTTAGGCTAGTTAAAGAGATGTCTTTTAACTCTATATTTATCTTTGAACCGCCTTTTTTGTATGCCATGAGCTTCATATCTTCAGAGGGAGTTAACCTTGCGTGTTTTCTTCTTTTTGGTGAGTATTCTATGTATTTTAGGTTGTTTAATGAGACTTCCGCATTTTTAGGGTCTATATTAACCAATGTGGCCTCTATATCATTGGGTAAAAATTTTGATTCTAAAATTGTTTTTTTGGTAAATTCAATTGCTTTTGCTTGTATTTTTCGAGTTTGTATTTGTACCATATCTTTATAAATTGCTACAATTTTCCCTGTATGAACGATGGGAATGCCTTTATAGTTGCTTACTAATTGAATTTCCAAATGCCTTTTAAAAAGTTCTTCAAGCGCACTTATGGGGGAGTCGTCTTCATTCACTTTTTCATTTTTATCTTTATTGGCTATAAAATGAAGTAAACCAACTGCTTTTTCTATGGCTTTTTTTAAAATAATCTCTTCAGTTGGTGTGGTTACAAAATCTACAATTCCTAAGTGGATTAACTCTAATAAATCTTCTGTTTTAGGCTGTTTTGAAATAATAATAATAGGCAAAAAAGCATTGAGTTTTTTTAAATTTTTTATGAACTCAAAACCACTCATAGAGTTAAAATCTAAAGAGGTAATAACTATATCTGGCGTTTTTTGTTTGTACAGTTCTAAGGCTTTTTGTGAGTGTGTAGCGTATTCTATTTTTATAAATATAGTTTCTAAGTAAGAAAGAGTTTGTTCTTTTAGTAAATCATTGTTTAAAACTAACAAAACAGATAAATCTCCTGCTAATTTCTTTAATTCTGTAATTTCCTGCATTATTTCTCCAAAATGTATTCTCTATATAATATCTATTATAACAAAGAAAGCATAAAATAGTTTTATAACTATTCTTTGGATACAATAAAAGCTTAACAATCTAATAAATCTTGGACTATACTATACAAATACACGAAAAAACAAAACGGATTAAATATATCAGGGTACTTGAAAAGTTTTTTAAACGTAATTTATCTCTGCTTAGACTTGAAGATTTCAATTTTGAACTCTATCAAAAGCGAATCATTAAAAACTTTGAGGAGCTTCTTAAAAGTGAAGCAACTGACTTAAACTCTAACTATCTAAGTAGCTTAAAAAAGCACATTGACAATGTTGTTTATTTTGCGCACCATCCTAGCGATGATGTAGAAGAGCAAAAACAAACATTACTAAAAGAGGCAAATTTGCTTTTAAAAGATAAAAATCAAAGCAATTACAAAAAAGATAAACATAAGCACAAAAAGTTTGATGATGGATATTAAAACAGAAGAACCACACACAACATTTAAACTCTCCGGTGTTCTAAAAAAAGTTCTTTTTTTTAATGAAGAGACTAAATATTGTATTGCGGTTTTAGAGAACAATCAAAAAATTTGTGGACAATATTTTGATACGCATATTGAAAAACTCTTAGGAGAAGAAATTCTTCTAACCGGCAATTGGACAACGCATAAAAAATATGGTGTTCAGTTTGAGTTTGAGTTGCTTCAAGTTAAAGAAGCAGAGCTTTTTTTCTTTTTAACCAAGATAGTTAAAGGCATTCCGAAAAGAACTGCTCAAGAACTTCTTAAGAAGTATGAAGAAGAAGAACTTATTTCTATTTTAAATACTAATCCAAATGAGCTTTTAAACTTTAAAGGTATTAAGGATAAAAAGCTTAAAACCATTGTGGAGTCGTGGCAAAAGTTTAAACACCTACGAGAACTGGGGTCATTTTTATCAAAATATGGAGTAACGAGTAATTTAATTACAAGAATTTACTCTCATTTTAGTGAAGCTGATAATTTGATTGAAAAAATTAAACAAAATCCTTATATTCTTATACAAATTAAAGGAGTTGGGTTTAAAAGAGCCGATGAAATTGCGTTAAACTTGGGCATAAGCAGACAAAGTGATTTTAGAATTGCCGCTTGTATGAACTTTACATTAAAAGAGTATTGCGACAACAACGGAAACTCTTCGATTGAAAAAGGTCATTTATATAAACTATTAGATGAAGCTTTACATTTTCAAGAAGAGTTTGAACTCTATGAAAAAGCACTAAACACTATGCTTAATAAAGAAGAGATTTACCAAACCACGCAAGACAGATACTCTCCTTCCATGCTCTATTTTGCTGAAAATAAAATTATAGATTTTTTTGCTAAACGCTCTGATGAAATTCCCAATAAAAAGATAATTTCAAATTTTAAAGAGTATTTGGTTCATAAAGAGAAAACTTTAGGGTTTACTTTAAGCGTTGAACAAACTCAAGCGGTGGAAATTATAAACAATGGTAGTAATACGCTGTTTTTAATTGGGTATGCGGGTACTGGAAAGTCAACCTCGAGTAGGGCTATTTTAGAACTGTTGCAAGAAATTGTAAGCTACGATGATATTCTTACTATTGCGTTAAGTGGGATTGCAAGCCAAAGAATTTCAGACACCACAGGTTATAGAAGTATGACAATACAATCACTTCTCATGCAACACAAAGAGAAAGATTTTTTCCCTTATAAAGTGATACTTTTAGATGAAGCTTCAATGGTTAATAGCGTTACATTTTATCAAATTATTTCAAAAATAAGTATTGATACTGTTTTTATAGTTGTGGGCGATGACGGACAACTTCCTGCAATTGGAGCTGGAAATATTTTGCACGATTGTATTAAATACTCTCTGGCACCCATTTGTAAGCTTACAAAAATTTATAGACAAAATGAGCACCAAGCCATTGCTGTTATTGCTAACGATATACGCCAAGGCGAGCTTCCTTCATACAAAGAAGAGTATGAAGATTTTAAGTTTCATGATGTTTCTATTGATAACTATTATGCTGCTAAAAATGGGCAAAATCAACATAATTTTTCGCAACTTCGTTTTGAAAATACTGAACGCATTTTACATGCCATTTTAAACATTGCAAGTACCTATATCGCACAAACCTATGAGTTGGTTAAACAAAAAGAAATCTCGAAGGCTTTGACATTGTTTCAAGTAATTACTCCTATGAAAGGGGGTGTCTTGGGAGCTGAAAACTTAAATGTACAGCTTCAAAAACTTTTTAATGCGTCAAGAGAGAAGTCAAAGAAAACCAAGCTCTATGAGTATAAATTAAGTGATAAAGTTATTCATATAAAAAATGAGAATATGAAGTCACAAAGTATGACAGCATATAAAAATGGTTCTGAAGAGTTTGTTGAAAAACGAGTTTTTAATGGGCAATTAGGGCTTGTAATAAAACTGGATTTTGAAAACAATAAATGTTTTGTCTTGTACCCAAATGATGATATGGTAGTTTTTTATGACTTTGATATGCTCGATTCCTTGCTTGGATTGGCGTATTGCTTAACGATTCATAAAACGCAAGGCATGGAGTATGATAATGCTTTAATACCTATGACCTTTTCGCACTACATCATGCACAATACCAAACTTTTATACACAGCCATTACACGAGCTAAAAAAATGTGCCATATTGTAGGAGAAGAAGAAGCTTTTAAAAGTGCTTGTAAAAGAATAGAGACCACAAAGAGAGAATCTGTTATAAATGATATTCTCAAAAGTAAATTTAACTTTAGTTGAAAGGTTTTTTCAGTACAATAGGCAAAAAAATTTAGGATAATACTTAATGATAATTTGGATGCAAAGACACAAAAGATGGTTGGTAATTACAATTTGGATCAGTACAATAGCGTTTGTAGGTGCTGGGTTCGTTGGTTGGGGTTCGTATGACTATGGGAAAAAGCAAGGTACGGTAGCAGTTGTTGGTGACAGACAAGTCTCTTTAGATGAGTATCAAAGAGAGTATAGTTTTTTATATGAACAATATTCTAAAATGTTTGGTGAGCAGTTTAATCAAGAGATTGCAAAACAGTTAAACCTTTCTGAAATTGCATATAACTTAGTAATTCAAAAAAACCTACTCTTATCGTATGCCGATGAGTTAAGACTTGATGTTACTGATGAAGATATAGCTAAAGAGTTAATTCAAATGCCAGCATTTTTAAAAGATGGCAAGTTTAACAAAGAGACATATGTTCAAGTATTGTTGCAAAACAGAACTAATCCTACGGATTTTGAAAACTCATTAAAAAGAGATTTACTTTTACAAAAAATGGAAAATGTTTTTAAAATTACTCCTTCAAACGAAGAGCTTAATTTAGTAGCAAAACTTCTTTTTATTGAAGATAATATTGATATAGCAGTAATTGACTCAAATAATTTAAAAGTTGAAACGCCTGAAAATATGTTAAAAATATATTGGGAATCTAATAAAGACAACTATATGTCAGCTCCTTCATATGATGTGCAAACACAAACAGTACAATTAATTTCTAAAGAAGTTACTCAAGAAGAGATTGAAGAGTATTACTCAAAGTTTAAATCTGAGTTTAAAAAAGCGGATGGAATTATTAAAACTATTGAAGAAGCAAATGAAGATATTAGCAAAGCAATTTTAGTTCAAGAGACCAAAAAAGAGGCTTTAAAAGCATATCTTGACCTTAAAAAAGAGAAAGAAACTTTTAGTAAACAAGAGATTGTTTTTGAAAATGAGTTTAAATACAATTTAGAAAATATAAAAGAGATAATTGCTGCAAAAGAGGGTGATATTTTAAAACCTTTTCTTTTTAACAATAGCTTTGTGATTTTAAAACTCAATAAAAAATTTGACTCTCAGCCACTTGATTTTAAAGAAGCGTATACAATGGTGCACAGTGATTATGTTATGACTGAACGACAAATTCAAATGGCTCAAAAAGCTAAAGAGATGTTGGAAAACTTTAAAGGAGAAAATCTTGGATATGTAAACAGAACTTCTTCTGCTAAAATTCCAGGGTTAAATCCAAATGAAGCCAATGACTTTTTAGCAAGACTTTTTGCTAGTAATGAAACAAAAGGCATGATACAGTTAGATGAAAAAATTGTGTTGTACAAGATCAATGATGTTCGTTTTACAGAAATTGACAATGCACAAAAAGAAGCGGTAATGAACACCTTGACTAACTTACAAAACAATGAGCTTATGAATAATTTAATGAACAGTTTAGAAAATCGATACGAAATCCAATCATCTTTAGAGAATAAAAAGGATAAATAATTGAACAATACTATTTTAGCAATTGATATTGGTACAACTAGTATAACCGCGGTAATCGCACAAAACGATTTAAACAATAAAATTAATATTTTGGGTGTGAGTGTTGAAGAGAGTGAGGGGATTAATAAAGGGCTTATAACTAACATTGAAATTGCTTCAAAAACAATAAAAGAAGCAGTACAAAATGTTAATAAAGGAGTTTTACATGCAGTTGACTCCACGCTTGTGTCTATCTCTTCTGCGTATACAAAAGGGATTCGAAGCATGGGAAGCGTTAATGTTCCTAATGGGCAAATCACTCAATCTGAAATTAATCAAGTTCTGCAAATGGCTTTATACAATGCTACGATTGTTCCTGAATATGATGTTATTCATGTGTTGCCTATTTATTTTAAAGTAGATGATTCTCAACATATAGATAACCCTTTAAATATGAATGGCGCAAGACTTGAAGTCTCTGTTTATATAGTAACGGCTAAAAAAACTGCATTAACTAATATTAAATCGGCACTTAAAAGCTCAAATATTGAAGTTACAAACTTTGTTTTAAGTGGCTATGCCTCGGCTATTTCTGTTTTAGATGACCAACAAAAAAAGTTTGGTGCCTCACTTTTAGATATTGGTGGAAGCACTACAGATATTGTCTGTTTTAAAGGTAAATCTATTATTTATAATGACTTCTTGCCTATTGGATCTGCAAATATTACGAATGATTTGTCAATTACTCACTCTACTCCTTTGCGTTCAGCTGAGATGCTTAAACTAAAATATGCCAATTTATTGCCTCAAGAAAATAATTTAAATAAAGAGAACAATATTATTGATAAAATAGATGCTCCTATTTTAGGCGATGAACAAAATATGAAAAAAATACCTCTAGATTCTTTTCAAATTATTATTCATGCTCGAGTTGAAGAGATTTTAGTTATTGCTCGAGAAAAGATTAAAAAAAGTGGCGCAAGCAGCTCTTTAGGAGCAGGGGTAACCATTACTGGGGGCATGAGCTTGTTACCAGGACTTAAAGAGTTAGCACAAGAGGTTTTTGACAACATTCCTGTAAAAATTGCTAACCCTATTAATATTCGAAATGGCTATATGAGTTTTGATGACCCAACCATGTCTACTATTGTAGGGCTGTTGCTTTATGGACTTGATCCTAACCCAAATTTTGAGTTAGATTCCAATAAGAAACTTCGACAAAAAAAAGTGGTAACACAACAAATGCTTAATAATTTAAATGATATAAAATCAAATACCAGTAATCCTCTTCATAAAAAACAAGAAACTTTACCTCGTATTTCAGAACAAGATAAAGCCAAAGGCGTATCGAAGTTTTGGAAAAAATTTTCGGAGTGGTTTTAATGAGTGGCGAAAATCTATTTGATGCTAAGGATATAACCGTGCAAATGCCAAATCAAGTACTTTCAGACAATGTTGCTAAAATTTCAGTCATTGGAGTAGGAGGTGGTGGTTGCAATATGGTTAATCATATGATTAACGAAGGCAGCCACAAAATCGACTTAATTGTTGCTAATACCGATTTACAGGTATTGCATATTTCCAAAGCCCCTAAAAAAATTCAATTGGGTTTAAAGCTAACCAAAGGTTTAGGTGCTGGAATGAAGCCCGAAATTGGGCGAGATGCTGCTATTGAAAGCTATGAAGACATAAAAAATGCTATTAGTCACGCTGATATTGTTTTTATTGCAGCTGGTTTAGGAGGAGGAACAGGAACAGGAGCTGCTGCTATTATTGCAAAAGCAGCTAAAGAAGTAGGTGCTTTAACTGTTTCTGTTGTAACTAAACCTTTTTCTTGGGAAGGACAAAAACGAGCAGGACTTGCAAGTTTAGGACTAGAAGAGCTTAAAAAAGTGAGTGATTCTATTATTGTTATTCCTAACGATAGACTTTTAGAGATAGTTGATAAAAATATTGGAATGAAAGATGCCTTTAAAATTATAGATAATATTTTGTATCAAGCAGTTAATGGTATGAGTGAAGTTATTTTAAATCCAGGTAACTCAGATATTAATATGGACTTTGCCGATGTTAAAACTATCATGCAACACAAAGGTATGGCGTTAATGGGAATAGGGCGTGCTAAAGGGGAAGATGCTGCTATTCAAGCGTTGGAAAATGCTATTGACTCTCCTTTGCTAGACAAAATGTCTTTAAGTGGTGCAAAAGGGTTATTGATTCACTTTAATATTAACCCTCAGGTCTCTTTATTTGCTATTAACAATGTTATGGGCAGAGTTCATGAAACTATTGATTCTAATGCCGAAGTTATCTTTGGAACAACTACAGATTCATCGCTAGAAAAAGATGAAGTTAAAATAACCATTGTAGCAACGGGTTTTGAATCAAAAAATCAATCTATTGAAGAGAACAGCGAACACGCAAACAGCGACAATATTTCAAGCTCTACTAATGAGGGTGAAACTAACTTAGATGTTCCTCCTTTAATGAGAAACTACGAAGTACAATATACTTTAAAATAACTGTTTATTTATGGTTTTTAGTTTGTAAGTTTAATCTTATACATTAAAAACCTTACTTCTTATGCCAAATTTTAAAACCAAACTACTTGTATCTTTACAATAAGGAAGTAGAATGAAAATATTCACTATAAATCCAGTTGTTATAAATAATTATAACAATAGATATTGGGAAATATATGAGAGTTGATATTTTAAGTGATTTACATCTCGATTTCTATTTTAAACTTCATTTAACCACACACCAAAGCGTTACAACCTTTTTTAAACCTATTTTTACAGATAATAATAGCAGAGACATAGGGGATGTTTTAATCATTGCTGGAGATATTGGGCATTATAATCATCAAAATATTGAGGTTTTAAAGATTTTTCAAAAAGAGTTTTATAGGTATGTTATTTGTGTGCTTGGAAATCATGATTATTATCTTATAGACAGTGACGCCCGATATAGTTTCGAAAATAATTCATTTAAAAGAGTAGAAAATATAAAAACTCTTATTAATAATGAAGAAAATATCTATTGTTTAGATGGTAATATTATTGAAATAGATGGAATAAAATTTGGTGGGTGTGACAGCTGGTATGACAACAGTTATATGCAAAAATATTTTGCTATATTTGATAAAAATTATATTAACTTATTATGGAAACAATATATGAATGACAGTCGCCTTATTTATGGCATCAAAAACTTTGACGACATTAGTATAATTGAAAAAGAAAAATTAAACAAAATTTATCAATCTTGTGATGTAATGATAACTCATGTTAATCCATCGTTTGATGAACAGCACATTGATAGAAAATATCATAACAATCCATCGAACTCTTTTTTTACATTTAATGGGAGCAGTTTTTACCAAAATGGCTCTATGAAATATTGGGTATTTGGGCATACTCACGATTCCATAGAGTATAAAATTGGAAATATTAAATTCTTGTGTAATCCCCTTGGTTATCCGCATGAAAGCGAATATGGAGATACTATTAAGATGAAAAGTTTTGAAATATAAATGGTGTTGGTTTTTCGTTTATAATTTTTTAATCAAAAAACCTACTTTTTACTCTTTTATAATTACAATATCATAGGAGCTTTTTTTAATAACTAAAGCTTTAGAAGAGGGAACTACTCCAAATCTATTAAAATCTTTGAGTTTGTTTTTATAGTTTTCAACTTCATTTTGAAGTTTTTCTATTTTTATGTTGAGTTGTAAAATAAGATCCACTCCTGCTAAGTTAATTCCCATCTCTCTTGTGAGTGTTAACACGGTTTTTATACTATCAATATCCTTTTGTGAATAAAGACGTATTTTGCCATTGGTTCTTGAGGGCTTAATTAAACCCTCTCGTTCGTATTGCCTTAAGGTTTGAGGGTGAATACTTAAAATTTCAGCTACGGCAGAAATTAAATAAACAGGTTCGTTGTAAGCACTTTTCATCTTAATTCTCAGGTAGTTTTTCTTTTAAAAGTTCAATAAGCTCGGCATCTAGCTCTTCAACTTTTGGAAGCACAATATTGGCTTTAAGATATAAATCTCCCTTAGTACCTGTTTTTCTGTTTAAAACACCCAACTCTTTGACTCTGAAGCGTTGATTTTGTTTAGTGTTTTCTGGAACTTTTAAAGTAATAGTTTTATGAATGGTTTTAATCTCAACTTTGTTTCCAAAGAGAGCTGTTTTTAGCGAAATATCAAAATATTTAGTTAAATTATCTTCTTCTTTTTCATATTCATCAGAAGGTGCAATATTGACTTTAATGATCAAGTCGCCTCGTTTCCCTTGATGTGCTTTTCCTTTTCCTTTGGCTCGTATTTTTTGCCCACTGTTAATGCCTTCAGGGATTTTTACATCAAAACGGTCATTGTTTAGTGCAATATGATGTTTTCCACCTAAAATTGCTACATCAAAAGGGATAGTGATTTGTGCATTTAAATCTAAATCGGGCTCTTCGAAACCATAATTTGAAAAACCTCCTCCAAAAGAAGAGGAGCCAAAACCACCTCCACCTCCTTTGAACATTTGTCGTAAAATTTCATCTAAATCTACATTTTGCCCTTGACCTCGTGCAAAATCGTGAAAATTTTGCCCACCAAACATAGAATCGCCATGTTGGTCATATTGTTGTTTTTTCTCTGCATCGCTTAAAACTTCGTATGCTGCGTTAATTTCTTTAAATTTATCTTCCGCACTTGGGTCTTTATTGACATCAGGGTGATATTTTCGTGCTAATTTTCGATATGCTTTTTTAATTTCATCGGGAGCTGCATTTTCAGAAACTTCAAGTGTTTTATATAAACTTTTTGCCATAAACTTTTCCTAGTAGTATAATATATTGATTTTTTTCAAATAAAATTATATCACAAAGTTGAGTCTATGTCAATCAAGTTTAATGCAAACCTTTAGTCTTATAGTGGAAGGGTTACTTTAAAGCAAGTTCCATTAAAGGTGTTGTTGTTGTGTTCAAAGGAGATATTTTCTGCCTTAATATTTCCGTCCATACTTTTTTCAATAATTTGGTGCGTCATGTAAAGTCCAAGCCCTGTGCCTTGACTTTTATGCTTGGTTGTAAAATAGGGCTCAAAAATCTTATTCATAATGTCAATAGGGATTCCTTTGGCATTATCATAAATTTCTATCACTGCTTGAGTTGAAGTTTCATAGGTGTTTATAAAAATATATTTATCTTTAACATTTTTTTCTAAAAATGCATCTTTTGCATTGTCAATTAGGTTTAAAACTGCTTGGGTGAGTTCATTTTTATAATTAAATAATTCGATTTTCTTTTGACACGTTAAAAAAACTTTAATATCATGATTTTTAAGCATTCCCTCAACGATTGATAAATCTTTTCTTAAATTCTCTTCTAAGTCAAAGCTTACCATCTCTTTATCGCCTTGAATAAAGTCTCTAAAGTCATTTATAGTTTGAGATAAATGCATGGAACTTCGCACAATTCCATCTAAAGATTCATTTAATAACTCATTAGTAAGCAGGTTAAACTCTTTTTGCAGTTTAATACCACTTGCCGCTGTACTAATGGCACTTAAAGGCTGTCTCCACTGGTGAGCAATGTTACCTATCATTTCTCCCATAGCAACAAGTTTGGCTTGTTCTGAGATAAGTTTGTCTCGGTATTTTAACTCTGTTAAATCTACCACCGTTAATATTTTTATTTTTTTCTTATTTTGTGTAGCATCTTTTATTTTTATTAAAGCAGGGAAGGTTGTTTTTACAACTGTTTTCATTGAAGCTTCAAAGGTGTTTTCTAGTTTTTTATAATTTAATCTGTCGTCTTCAAAGAATTCCAAGATATTTAGGCTCAAGGCTTCTTCTTTTGAGCTAAAGGCAAATAACTCTACCCCCACATCATTAATATTGATACATTTATACTCTTCATCGAACAATACAATTGCTTCCATAGTAGCATTTAGAAGCAATTCAAACTCTTCAATAGAAGTTTCAAGTTGCTGTTTAATTTTTAGTGTATTCGTGTGTTCATTTTCAATCTTCTCTTTAGCATGGGAGAGTTTAAAGTTAGTTTCTTTTAAAATGGTACTATCGTAAACATAAACAATAACCAGTTTCTTTTCTAAATCATAAGGGTTTAGAGTCACATTTTGTTGCATATTTTTAAAAACGCTGTGTGTGATTTTGTTTTTAAACTCAATATTAAACAAAGATTCGTTGAGTTGAGTGGTGTAGTATGTGGAAGAGTTAAGTGCTAATGTGGCTTTTATTTTTCGTTTTAATTTTGCTTCATTAATATCGGGGTAAAATTGAGTAATTTTTTTGTTAAATATCTCTTTAAAAGGGATATTAGTTCTGGTTTCAAGCCATTTGTTCCAAAATAAAACTTCAAGATTCTCGTTTAAGAGTAAAATCCCATTGTCAATGGTTTGACAAATTAAGTTTGCTTTACTTAATGTATCCATTACAGCTCATCTAATATCTTATCGACTAACTCTTTAATAAACTCAATAGTGTCATCGGTTGTTAGAATCAACAATTCCCCTCTAATGTTTTGGTTTTCAAACTGTAATATGGTTGAAATAATAATTACTTGATGATATTTATCAATAAAAGCATTATCTATCTCTTCTATGGAGTTAAGCAATTTTACATGAGGTGGTGAAAATGAGACCTCAATATTCATCTCTTGTGCAAATTTGCTAATGGTTGAAGAGGATAAAATGTTAGTAATTTCTAAAATAACATCACTTAGTTCATTGGGATCTTTAATTTCATCTTCTTCTAATCCAAACTCTCTTGCTAGGTTTTCAGCAGAAGCGTGGTCTATAATAAAAAGATTTTCACTTGAAAACTTCCCATTTATAAGCTGAGTTGCCAAAAATTGCGGCATATTTACTTGTACTTGGCTTTGTAGATAATCATTTAAATATTTGGTATCTATAATATTAATTTGAGGAATAGAAAGTGTCGCAAAAGCATCTAAAATTTCTGAAATTGCTGCTGTTCCCGAACCGTATGCTATATTGATTAACTCTTGCAAGCAATCTTTTTGGTCTTCTGTTAAAATAGTTAAATTACTCATATTCCTACTTTATTTTTTCTAAAATTTGTTTCATTTTTGCTTCCGTAATAGGTTTTTTAACAAAATCCATAGCACCATCTTCTCGTACTTGTGTCATTGAACCGTGTTGAATATCGGCTGAAACAATTACTATTTTTGCATTGTTATCGTATTCTCGTATTAGTTTTAATGCTGTAAATCCATCCATAATAGGCATTGTTAAATCTAAAAACACCAATGCAGGGTTTTGCTCTTTGTAAATATCAACCGCTTCTTGCCCATTTTGAGCTTGAAAAATTTCATGCCCTGTTTCTTGACACTCTTCAAGTATTTTCATCACCATTCGTCTTGCCATTTTAGAATCATCTGCCACTAATATTTTCATAAACTTCTCCGTACTTCATAATAGGAGTTATTTTATCTAAAATATCATAAGAGTAAATATAAAGTTCAATCATATTATGCTATAAATTCATATGTTTACGAAAAAAGAGTGGACTCAGTCTGAGTTATATGCCCATACCAATGAATTAAAACAAAAAAACATTGAAGTTGTTTTAGTTGATACCATTTTAAAACCTCTTGAAAATGCTAAAACCCTAATTTATAACCCCTTTGAATTACAAAAATTCCCAAAAGAGACGGTTTTTGTCTTTTATTGCGATACGGGCAAAAATACCAAAGAGAGATTAGAGTATTACCAAAATAAATTTCCCAATAATCCTTGCATTAGCTTACATGGTGGCAGAGGGTACTGGCGTCCTAATTTTAAAAATGAACCTCCTAGATGAAAAAATACGATTATATTATTGTAGGAGCAGGGATTGCTGGCTGTTGTGCCGCTTATTTTTTAACTAAAAACAATAAAAAAGTTTTACTTATTGATAGAAATAAAGATTTTAGCCAAAGTGCCAGCAGTGCTGCGGGTGGATTTTTGTCTCCATTATTAGGAAAACCCAATGATTTTAAAGATTTGGTCACACAAGCACTGAACTTTTCATTTAATTTTTATAAAAAAAATTTCAACGATGAGTTAATAAATAAAGGGGTGTTAAGA
>JBAYYP010000046.1:0-16142 GCA_041672955.1 Arcobacteraceae bacterium | reverse complement strand
TTTTATAGTAATTACAATAATATTTTCTTCTAAATGAGTTTGAATAAAGATATATTTTTTATGGTTAACCTTTTCAAATGCATCAATAGCATTATTGATAATATTAATCAATACATGAGTAAGTTCTGTTTGTAAAGTTTCAAATACAATATCTTCAAGTTTTGTCTCTACTTTTATGGCATTGTCTTTTAATCGGCTGCTAATTAATGAAAGTGTTTTGTTAATAACAACATTCAAATGAACGCTATTCATGAGTTTGTCTTCTTTAAAAAAATTTCTAAAATCGTCAATTGTTTTTGAAAGATATTGAACATTTTCATTAATAATATCCAAAGCTTCCGCTTCAAATTCACTATTTTGCAGACCTAATTCTTTTTGAACTTTTATACCAGTAGCTGATGTAGAGATAATATTAAGAGGTTGTCGCCACTGGTGTACAATGTGAGCTATCATTTCACCCATAGAAGAAAATTTTGATTGCATTAAAATCATAGATTCTTGTTTTTTAATTTGATTCTCAATTTCAACTTCTTGAGTAATATCTGAATAAACACCAATGACTCCAATTACATTTTTTTCTTTGTCCAATAAAGGAACTTTAGAGGTGTTTAATATTTTTCTTGTTCCGTCTTTGTTGATTATTGTTTGAATATAGTTGAGTTTTTTACTGTTATTATTTATAATAAAGGAGTCATCATTAATGCTGTTTTGACTTCTTTTAATATCAAAATCTGTCTCTTTTTTGCCAATTAAGTTTTTAAAAGAGTCTAAGTTCATATCATCTAAAAAAGCTTTATTAGCTCCTAAAAAAATTCCTTCTTTGTTTTTCCAAAAAATTCGAATAGGAGCATTGTTGATAATATTTTCTAATAATATTTTAGCTTCATTGACTTGGTTTTTAGCAAGATGCAAATCTTTAAAGAGTTTTTTAGATAAAAAATAGAGAAACAAGGTTGAGAAAAAAATAAAAAACCACCCTTTAATAAGCTGTATTGATTGAATATCTTGAACTTTATGCAATAAAATATTGGTCAAAGTATCTGAGATTAAAATCCATAATATCCCAAAAACAAGGTATGCAATAGCTATTTTAAAGCTTAATGAAATTTTTGATAACATAATTCCTCTTATTTATAATATTACTAAGTCTAACTAAAACTTATCTAAATGGCATTTGGTTAAACTATTAAAAGAATAAAATTAAACAAAATTTAAGAATTTCGTACAATTAAACTTGAAGGCAAATTGAACTCTTTGATTAACTCCTCTTCCTTAGCTCTATGTTCCCCTAAATCTACTTCATGATCAAACCCTAAAAGATGAAGCACCCCATGAATAAATAAAAGCGTAAGCTCTTCTTGTAGTGAGTGCTTAAACTCTTCTGCTTTTAAAGCTGCATAATCAACGGAAATGACAACAGAGCCTAAAGGCATATGAGGAAAGTCAAAATCCAGTGGAAAAGAGAGAACATCGGTTGGAGTATCAATATTTCTATGTTCTAAATTGAGTTCTTGAATGGTGCTATTTGTAGTAAATATAAGTTCTATATTTTTTGAAGTCAGTTTTTTTAATATTTTTTCAAATAGAGTTATATTTATCTCTATGTTGGTTTGGTTATCCAATTCAATCATTTTGTACACCTATTTTTTATGAAATGGTATCCAAAACTTTTTAAATTGGAATAAAAAAAAGAAGTGTCAGTTAAACTGAACACTTCTTACTAAATTTACAAAGTGGACAAAAATCTGTTAATCCTGCAATTAACGGGATAACACCTAAGTAAAACCATGCATTTGAAGTAATAAACCCAAGGGCTATTAAAATAATGCCTACAACAATTCTAATTGGTCTACAAATTTTTCTAATTTTATCGAATGTATTCATAATAACTTTCCTTTATTTAAATAAACATATAATTATATCTTATATTGTTTATGAATATATTAAATTAAAAACATAATATAGTAATATTTGAATTGCTTATAATCAAAACTAAAAAAGCTCAATCATTTTAGCTACTTCATCTACTTCGAAACACTTAATATTTTTAATATTTTTAGATTTAGTTGCAACTATTGCTTTTGTGAATCCTTGTGTAGAAGCCTCTTTTAAGCGTATGTCCATAGAATAAACATCTTTTATTTCACCCGTTAGACTCACCTCTCCTATAAAAATAGACTCTCTTGAAATGGCACGGTTTCTAAAAGAAGAAATAATAGCAGCAACAACCGCTAAATCTGCCGAGCTCTCTTTTATTTTTATGCCACCACTTATATTAATAAATACATCATAATTATTTAGTGGCAAATCTAATTTTTTTTCTAAAAGAGCTAAAAGCATATTAAGCCTACTTGAATCAAATCCCGTAGCACTTCTTTTGGGGTTAGGGTGAGTAGATTCACTCACAAGTGCTTGAACTTCTAAAATTAAAGCCCGTGTACCTTCAACGCTAACAGTTAGTGCAGATCCCGCTTGTGCTTTACTTCTGTCAAAAAACTTAGAAGCAATATCTTTAGCACTAACAAGCCCTTCATTTCTCATTTCAAAAATACCAATTTCACTCGTACTTCCAAAACGGTTTTTAAATCCTCTTAACATTCGTATTTCACGGCTGGCTTCGCCTTCAAAATATAAAACTGTATCCACCATATGCTCTAGCACACGAGGACCTGCAATGCTTCCATCTTTGGTAATATGTCCTATAAGAAACATGGCAATATCGGACTCTTTTGCTTTTCTCATCAACTCAAACGTAATTTCACGCACCTGCGTAACGCTTCCTGGAGAGCTGTTTAATTGGTCTGAATAAATGGTTTGAATGGAGTCAATAATGACCGCTTCATAAGGTTCTTTTAAAAGTTCAGCAAGAATTTCTTCAAGTTTAATTTCACTCAGTAAATAGAGTTCATCACTGTTAGCTTGAAGTCTGTTGGCACGCATTTTAATCTGTCCAGCACTCTCTTCGCCCGATACATACAACACTTTTTTTCCATTTTGAGCAATATTCCCCGCAATTTTAAGTAACAAAGTAGATTTCCCAACCCCTGGGCTTCCCCCAATAAGTGTTAAACTACCTGGAACAATTCCACCCCCTAAAACCAAATCAAATTCACTGTCAAAGGATGAAAAACGAGTAATATCATCTTGCTTTATTTGAGTAATAGGTTGAGCCTTAGAAACGGTAGTTGTACTTTTAGAAATCTGTTTTAAAGTCTCTTGTTGGTCTTGATTTAACTCAATAAAACTCTCCCAAGAACCACAACTAGGACATTTCCCCAACCACTTACTGGCTTGTTCTCCACAACTTTGACACTCAAATAAAGATGTTTTTTTCTTTGCCATAATTTTGCCTTTCCATTTTATAATGACATCATACAAAAAAATGTTTTAGCTTGTTAAAAATATTTCATAATGCAATGTTTTTAACTTTATAAGAAAAAAATTTTAAACTTAAAGAGAACATTTTTTAAAGAATAAACGCGAACACAAGGTTAAAACTGTAAAATAGTATGTATTCAACTATTGATTATTTAAAGGAATTTTTTGACAAACACTTCAACCCTTCAAGCCCATTTATATGTACTGCTTGCAACTTTTTTAGTTGCGGGTTCGTTTATTGCATCGCAACCATTGGCGAATGCTATTAACCCTTTTTCATTAACTCTGTTTCGTTTTTTATCTTCACTGATTATTTTAGCCCCTTTTATTTTAATGAAAAAGCACTTTAGAGAAAAAATCATCTCGACACTTCCTCGTGCTATGGTGATTAGTTTTTTTTACTCGGCTTACTTTATGGCATTTTTTAAATCTCTTACGATTACTACTATTTTAAATACGGGAACGCTTTATACACTTGTGCCTTTAATTACTGCGGTGTTAGCCTTTTTTGTTTTTAAAGAAAAAATTAGTTTTAATAAATTTTTGGTTTATATTATTGGATTAGTGGGAACACTTTGGGTTATTTTTAGAGCCAATATTGAACTTTTAATCAATTTTTCTTTGAATTCGGGCGATTATATTTTTTTATTGGGGGCTTTTTTTATGTGTTGCTACAGTATTAGTTTAAAATATCTGTACAAGCAAGACAGCATTTTTGTGTTAGTATTTTGTACTCTTTTAGGAGGATGCATTTGGATGGGGCTTGGTATTTTGGTCTTAGATTTGCCGTTGCATTGGGAAAAACTTGAAGGGGAATTGCTTTACTATATGATCTATTTAATTATAGGCACCACTATTATGACGCTTTATTTATATCAAAAAACAACAATTATTTTAGGACCTACAAAAGTGATGTCGTATATCTATTTAAATCCTATTGCCGTTGCATTTTTACTTTACATTTTAAAAGATGAACACATAGAAGCAGTTGTATTTATTGGAATTGTTATTTCAGCAACGGCAACCATAATTTTACAAAAAAATGCAAGGAGTAAAGTATGATAGTTTATATTCACGGCTTTGGAAGCAGTGGAATAGGTGGGAAAGCCACGTTATTTAAAAAATATTTTGATAAAGATATTATCATGCCCTCGCTTAGTTATGTTCCTAATTTAGCTGTTCATACCCTTGAACAACTTATTGTCTTGTTACTTGAAAAAGGTGAAACAGTGAGTTTGGTAGGCTCTTCTTTAGGTGGGTTTTACAGCATTTACTTAGCCAATAAATATGATTTAAAAGCCGTATTAATCAACCCTGCTATTACGCCCTATAAAACACTGGATAAAATTGGTTATGCAACAAACTATTATGATTTGTCCTCTTTCGAAGTAACCCAAGAGCATATGCAGATGTTAAAAGATTTAGAAGTAAAAGAAATTGTTAATGAAAATAACTTTATGCTACTGCTTCAAAAAGGCGATGAAATTCTAAAATATAGCGATGCTTTAGAAAAACTTCCCCATGCAGTTTCAAAAGTAGAAGAAGATGGCAATCATAGTTTTGAAGGCATTGAACGATATTTTGAAGAGGTTAAAAGGTTTTTTAATGAAAAATAAGAACTCAATAAAACTAATTACTGCAGAAAAAATTTGGGATAAAGCACCGCATAATGCATTTACTGACCTAATTTGGTTTGAAGGACATTTTTATTGTGCGTTTAGAGAAGCAGATCATCATATGTCCTATGAGGGAAAACTTAGAGTTATTCGCTCACCCGATGCCAACAGTTGGGAATTGGTGGCACTTATGAGTTGGGAAAATGGAGATGTCCGAGATGCAAAGCTTTCAATTACTCCTAAAAATGAACTCATGCTTAATGGTGGAATTCGATTTGAAAACTCCATAGACGGCTTTAATTTACAATCAGTTACATGGCTTTCTAAAGACGGAAAAAATTGGAGCAAACCTTATACGAGTGAAGAAGACTTAGGCACTTGGCGTTGGAGTGTAACATGGAATAAAGAAGTGGCATACAGCTTTTCTTACACAGGAAAAGATCAACACGGGTGTTTGTATCGTTCATATGAGGGCAAATCGTGGGAAATAGTTAAAAAAGAGGTCTACCCCGACGTTGAAAGTTATGGCAATGAAACATCATTGCTATTTTTAGAAAATAACGATGCCTATTGCTTGTTAAGACGAGATAAACAAAGTGCCACGGCAATGCTTGGATACTCAAAACCACCTTATACCAACTGGCAATGGAGTGATTTAGGGGTGCGTATTGGTGGACCTAAAATGTTGGCAATAAACAATAAATATTTTTTAGCAGCGGTGCGGTTGTATGGAAAAGAAGACGCACGAACTTCACTTTGCTGGATTGATTCAGAAAAAACAACCTTAGAAGAAGCCCTTGTTTTACCCTCAGGTGGTGATTGTAGCTACGCAGGAATGATAGAACACGATGATTTTATTTGGGTAAGTTACTACTCTTCGCATGAAGAAAAAACATCTATTTATTTGGCAAAAGTAGAAATTGGTGAATTGTGAAGAAGTAATATTTTGTAGTTTAAGTATGAATATTTAAATCAAAAGAAGAGAAAATCTCTTCTTTTAATAGTTATTTAATAATTTTTCCAAAAGGTCCAAATTGGTGATCTTTTGAATCTTTTCCTGGTCTGTAAACATCTGGTGCTTTTACTACTTCGTCTGGGAAGTCAGCATTTCTGTTTGCTTTTTCTGGTCGTTTGTGTTCATCAATGTTCATAAATCCAGCTACATCATACGCTTCTTTGTCTGTTAAAATTGGGTTTTCTTTAGTAGCTCCTAAAGGCATATTACTTTTAATAAAGTCAGCTGCTTTTAAAATTCGGTACATACCTGCGCCATTGTTATAACTGTCATCGCCCCATAATGGAGGGAATGTATATCCTGTAGCTAAACCTTCGTTTTTTACACCCTCACCGTTTGCACCATGGCAAGAAAGACAATGCATTTCATACACTTTTTTACCATTTACAACATCAGCTTTGTTTTGTTTAATCATTTTTCGATCAATCTTAGCTAAGCCTCTTCCTTCCATTTTAGCTCCACCTACTGGTACGCCTTGGCTTAACCAGTGCATATAAGCTTCAAATGCTTTCATCTCTTTAGAGTTAGCTGGAAGTGGTTTTCCGTTCATACTTCTTTGCATACAACCGTTAATTCTTTCACTAATAGTACCAATAGTATCTTCTCTTGGTCTGTATTGTGGGAATTCAGCAGATGTTCCAACAAAAGGAGCAGAAAATGGTTTTGTACCTGCATCTAAGTGACATGTTTGACAGCTTAAGTTGTTACCTGAGTATCTCATTTTTTCATCTTCTACTTCAGGTCCTATGTATTTATAGGTATGAACAGTAAGTTCTTTTCCAAATTTTACTAAATCACCATATTGGTTGTTTGGAATAGTACTTTCGTCAGGAATTTTGTATTCCATAACTGGTTTTTTAATTCCCTTATCGTTTCTTCTTTCTAACTCTTTGACGTCAAATGCAAATGAGTTTGCAGCTAAAAGCGATGAAAGAAATAGACCTAAAACAAGCTTGTTTTTAATGTTCTTCATTGTGTCTCCTTTTTTATTTGTGTAAGTATATAAGTATAAAGTTACTTTTACGTTGAGTTTTAGTCTCTTGCTTTAAGATTAAATTAAGAATTTATAGGTAAAGCACGTACCTTGCTCTTTATTGGACTCAACAATTATAGCAATATGGTTCTCTTGGCAAATATTTTTAACAATATTAAGCCCAATTCCAAAGCCTCCTTTTATAAAGTTCTCTTTGTAGTAACGATTAAAAATTTGTTTTTTATCCGTTATAATGTCACCTTGATTGCTAACACTAAATTCTATTGTATCATCTTTTTGAATTAAATTAATAACTATAATGCTATTTTTATAAGAGTATTTAATGGCATTAGACAAAGTATTATCTACAATTCTTTGAAGTTGAATACGATTAATAGTTAACATTACTTTATCTTGAATATAGAGATTAAAAATAAGATTTTTTGCTTTGGTTAAACTTTCAAATTGGTCAATTCGTTGTGAAAGAACATATGAGAAATCTATAGTTTCTTTGTTGTAATTCACACTTTTTTGTTTGATTAAATACTCAATATCTTCATAGACTAAAAAAAGATTTTTAGCTGCATTAATAGAGCGAGTAAGCTCTTTTACATTGGGGTGTTTCTCTTCTAGAATCTCTAAATTAAGCTGAATTACTCCCAATGGAGTTTTAAGTTCGTGCATAGCATCGTTAAAAAAAGCATCTAAATATTCATTGGCTTTTTTATAAGGTTCTACGCTTGTTTTTATAATTAAATAAATAGAAATAAAAATAAACAAACTAATACAAATAGATAAAATAAGAATTTTTAAATAAATGGCTTTAAAGTAAATCTCTTTAGAAACTACTAAGAAAGCTGCTTCTAAACGATTATTTGAGAGTTTTGTTCTCATAGAAATAGTGCTAGAAGAGAAATCACTTTTATGATTAAATGTTTTAAATAAATTCTCTTCTTTACTGTTTAACAGTTGCACATTAAACTTAAAAGATTTTGGAAATACAAAGTTGTCATTGGTAGAATTAGAAAACTCATAGATAGCATTTTCAAGCATTGAAGCGTGGTCATACAGAAGTTTATTCTCTTGAATTTTATAGTTTTCAATTTCTAATTGTGTATAAAAATAAGCAGGAATAGCAATGAAAAAAATAAATAAAAGTGTATAAAGCAGTGATATTTGAAATAAAAAGTGCTTACTCTTCTCGAACAATTTTATAACCGACTCCTCGTTGATTGACAATAAACTCTTTAGATGTTTTGTCTCTAATTTTTTTAATGCATACTCGTATATCGGCTTCACAAATATATTTGTCTTCCCACACTTCACTTCTAAGGGTTTCAACGCTTACAAAATTATTCTGAGAACTCAACAGACAAAAGACTACTTCATTCTCTTTTTTTGTTAAAAGTATTTGAGCTTTATCTTTGTATAATTCTTGCTTTAAAATATCATACGATAATCCAGAAGCCAGAGCAATTAGTTTGTTGTTATTGCCATAAAAAAGTTTAATAAGCTGCTCAATCCGATACTTTAACTCTTTAGGAGAAAATGGTTTTTTAATATAATCATTGCACCCTAATTCATAGCCTAAACTTAAATTGTTAATGTCGGTTAATGAAGTTATGTAAATAACGGGAATAGTGTTATTCTCTTGGCGTAAAATCTTTACAAGCTCATAACCATTGAGTTTTGGCACTCGAATGTCTAAAATAAGTAGATGGTATTTATTTTCATAAATGGCACTTAATGCCTCTTCCCCATCTTCAAAATCATCTACTGTGTAACCTAAAGATTCTAAATACTCTTTTATAGTTTGTTTATAGTCAAAATCGTCTTCAAGCAGTAAAAGTCTCATTGAATGTTCACCTTCTTTAAATTTTTTTCCTCTTTTTCATACTCAAATGCATTGTGAATAGGTAACTGTTTTTCATTTTTTATGCCTGAAAAAATATACCCTAAAGATTTTCCTTGAAAGTCGTGGTATGAAAAATATGAGAAGCTAAACTCTTTGTTTGAAACATAGCCATAATCCTTAAGATTGTTTAAATCTAAATCGTATAGAGCTTCACTGTTGGCGTTGTTGACCAAAACAAAGTTTTTAATTTTAGGGTTATTATTAAGTTCATTGGCAATGTTTAAATGTTTTTCATCTAAAAGAACAAACAAGGAGTATCCTTTTTGTTTAAGTTCTAATGATAAATATTCAAAGTCAATAATAGTTTCAATGGAACCCAAAAACTCTTTATTTTTTAAAATAGGTGAAATGGCTTTTATATTTAAACGTTTTCCTAACTCTATGGAAACTAAAGGCTTTTTCTCTTCTTTAACTTTAACCAACCCTTGCCGAAAAGAGTCCAAAGGAATATCTTTTTTTGAAAAATCCCAACTTCTTAAATAGGTGCTTAAATCTTTATGGTGAATTTGCATCTCAAAACTGCTGTTTTGAAGTGTTTTAAGTGTTTGTATTTTTCTGTTTATTATTTCAAAACTCTCTTCTCTGTTTTGAGTTAAAAAACTATCGACTATCTCTTTATCTTCACAAAGTAATATAGATAATGAAAGAGCATATCGTTTTTGCTCTTCTAAAATATTACGTGTAATAGAGAGAGCATTTTCTAAACGGTTAAGCTGTTCGTTGTTGTTGCTTAAAGAAGTTAGAATGTATAAAATAATGGCAATTAAAACTGAAGTTACGCCCAAAATAATTAGAAGATAACGATTACTTTTAACATCTATAAAACGCATATTAAAATGGTTTCCTTAAATGATTTAAAGCTCTTTTAAGTATAGATGCCATCTAGCAAACTGTCCACAAATAAATCGGGGCTAAAAGGGATTAAATCCTCTTGTTTCTCACCAATTCCTACATAAAATATAGGAAGTTCAAGTCGGTTAGAAATAGAGAATAATGCACCACCTTTTGCAGTACCATCTAGTTTTGTTACAATTATGCCATCAATTCCTATCATTTCATTAAAGGCTTTTGCTTGTGCAATGGCTGTGTTTCCTTGAGTTCCATCTAATATCATAATTTTTCTATGAGGAGCTCCTTCATAGGCTTTTGCACACACTTTTACTATTTTTTTAAGCTCATTGCTTAAGTTAGTTTGAGTTTGTAACCTACCTGCTGTATCTATAATAGCATGGTCAATATTTCGCGCAATTGCTGAAGAAATGGTATCAAAAGCAACGGCACTAGGATCGTGACCTTGTTTGGTTTTAATAATAGGAATGTCTAATATTTGCGACCATTTAGTAAGTTGTTCAATTGCAGCTGCTCTAAAAGTATCCCCAGCTCCTAGTAAAACTGTCTTTCCACTTTGTTTATAAGCATTTGCGAGTTTTGCAATGGTGGTGGTTTTTCCTGCTCCATTAACTCCAATAATAAGCTCCACAAAAGGAGAAGGTAGCGTTTTGGTATCTATTTTTGGAGCGTGTTCAAAAAGCATAACCAGTCTATGGCGTAGCTGTTCTCTTGAAATCATAGGAGGAAGCCCATTCATTGCTTTTTCTATTATTTCATACTCCATATCGGACTCTATTAAAATTTCTTCAATATCATCAAAAGCAATTTTTTCTTTTTTTGTAGGAACTAGAGTTTTAATATTTCCTAAAGTTTTTTCTAAAGCTTTCGAAAAAAAACTCTTTTTTATGATTTCTGGGCTTTCTTCTTTAGTTACAGTATCTGTGTTTTCTTGAAGTTTTTCCTCTTTCTTTTTGCTTTTGAATATACTAAACATTTAGTTTCCGATAGCTTTTTTAATATCAATTTCGAGCATTTCTTCTAAAACCATACCAAGGTATTTTTGTTTAATTTCACCTTTTTTATCAAGTAAAAACATGGTAGGAATTGATTTTACGCCACCAACAGCTTGTTCAAGTAAATAGTTGCTGCTAGTGTGTGTTACTTTATACTCAATATTAAATTCATTAATAAAAGCAGTTAATTCCTCTACTGTTTTGTTTTTTTCAAGTACAACCGCTACTACTTCAAAATCGTTGGGATATTTTTTAACCAAAGCATTTAAATGAGGAATTTCTGCTTTACAAGGAGGACACCAAGTAGCAAAAAAATTTAAAAGGATGACTTTGTCGTTTATGCTCTCAAACTCAATTCTGTTTTTAGAGATTTTAGCCTTAATTGTTTCATTGTTTGTAGTAACTAAATCCACAAAAAAAGTAGCATTTTCTTTTGATATGGCATTTTCTATACTCTTTTTGCTAGAGGTTTCATTTTTCGAGTCACAACCTGCGAAAATAAGTATCAAAAAAAATATAGAGAATGACATTTTTTTAAACTGCATTTTAAGTCCTTTGGGTAAAATCATTTATTGGGTTTGAATTTTACCCAAGTAAGGCTTAAATATGATAAATAGGAATCACGCAAAAGGTGATTTTAGAAAATCGTGTATTAGTAAATTAAGATGTATCAATCGATTAACAAAGATAAAAAAAGAAAAAATTATAGTAAAAAAATTGCAAGAAATTATTAAAGAATTAAATGCAAAAAAGATTTTAATATATATTCCACTAGAGATAGAAGTTAATGTAATTCCTTTAATAAAAGAGCTTCGAAAACAAAAAAAAGAGGTTTATGTTCCTTTTATGTGTGGAGATAGTTTTAAAGCAGTAAAATATCGACTGCCTATTGAAAAAAAAAGATTTGGAATTAAAGAACCCAAAAACTCATTTTTAAAAGTAAAAATAGATTTAGCCATTGTTCCAATTGTTGGAATAGACAAACTTTACAAACGAATTGGGTTTGGTAAAGGAATGTACGATAGATTTTTTTATAGGCTGCCTTATAGACCTACTGTAATTTTTACGCAATTAGAGCTTTGTAAATCTGATTTAATCTTAAGTAACCAATACGATATTCAAGCAGACTATATAATTACAAGTTAGTACAACTAACATATTTTATTTTAAAGGCTTGATATGAATGTATTCATAATTGAAGGATTTTTAGTAGCTGCTATGAGCAGCTTAATCACAGCACTTGTGGTTAAAAAAATAAACAGAGCAAAGTTTGATATTTTTATTGAACAAGCAAAAGCAAAAGCCAAAATCATTGAACACGAAGCAGAAGTGATTTTAAAAGATGCCCAATTAAAAGCAAAAAAAGAGTTTGAAAAAGAGTTTCGAAACACCAAACGAGACTATGATGAAATGTTCTCTAAAATTCAAAGAAAAGAGAAAGAACTTAACGAACATTTAGAATCGGAACTTAAATTAATACGAAAAGAAAAAGATGAAATTGTAGAAAATAATCGTATTACAACGAGTTTAAAAGAGGGTTTACAAAACCAAAAGAAAACGTATGAAGAGAAAATTCTAAAAGCGTTAAAGATTTTAGAAAATGCCTCAGGATTAACGCAACAAGAAGCTAAAGAGTTAATACTTGAAAAAGTCAAAGAGGAATCAAGAGGGGAAATTGCTTCAATTTTTAGAAAAAAATATAAACTAGCAGAACTTAAATCTAAAGATGAAATTAATAATATGTTCTCTCAAGCAGTTACAAGATATGCAGGCGAATTTGCAGCTGAACGTTTAATTAATAATATTCCTATAAACGATGAAGAGACTAAAGGTAAAATTATAGGAAAAGAGGGGCGAAATATAAAAGCTCTTGAAATGCTTTTAGGGGTCGATATTATTATTGATGATACGCCAAATACTATTACTATTTCTTCTTTTAATCTTTACAGACGAGCGGTTGCTACTAAAACTATTCATGAATTGTTAACAGATGGAAGAATTCAACCTGCAAGAATAGAAGAAATTTACAATAAAGTTAAAAATGAGTTTGACAGTAATATTTTAAAAGAGGGTGAAGATGTGGTGATGGATTTAGGAATTAAATCTATGCATCCAGAGCTTATAAAACTAGTAGGAAGATTAAGATACCGAGCAAGTTATGGGCAAAATGCCTTAGCGCATACACTAGAAGTTGCACACTTATCAGGACTTTTAGCAGCCCAAATGGGCGGTGACCCTATATTAGCTAGACGAGCTGGGTTAATGCACGACATTGGAAAAGCCCTTACTCACGACCTTCCAGGAAGCCATGTGGATTTAGGTGCGCAAATGTGTAAACGATACAATGAACCAGATACCGTAATAAATGCTATCTATGCACACCACGGACATGAAGAGCCAATAAATGTAGAAAGTGCAGCCGTATGCGCAGCCGATGCATTAAGTGCAGCACGACCAGGGGCTAGAAGAGAAGTGTTAGAGAGCTTCTTAAAACGAGTTGAAGAAGTTGAAAGTATTTCAACAAGTAAAACAGGAGTAATTAATGCTTATGCTATTAATGCAGGAAGAGAAGTTAGAGTAATTGTAAAAGCTGAGTTAGTAAATGACGATGAAGCTGTTTTACTAGCAACAGAAATTGCCAAAGAAATAGAAGAGAAAGTACAATATCCAGGAGAGATAAAAGTTAATGTAATAAGAGAAATTAGAGCCGAATCCTACGCAAGATAGCATTCGTCTTTTGTTTTTACTCTGCGTTAAAAAGGGGAATTAAATGCTCATGTACTTGATGGATACTGCGCTTTAATTTCCCTTTTTGCCTTGATTAAAACAAAATACAAACACTCTCTTGCGTAGGCGTAATAATTGACTTATTAAAATCTAAAAACTATCAAGCATAACTTTTTTGAATTTTCTTGTACTATATTTCCTCTTCTTTTTTAACAATCAATTTTCAGCAATTAATTTTTTATGTGTGCAAAATTTAAATAATATTTTATTTAATATATAGTTGCGTTAATCATTATTTTAATTTTGTAAATAAATGAAGTTTTATTTTTTAGATTTATTTTTCTTAGTCTTCATAATATTTCGAATGAGTAAAAGAATAAAAAATAGGGCAAGAGCTAAATTAATGCTCAAGCCTATGATATTGCCGTCTTCGTAAAAGGTATACGCGACGGCTGAAAATATAAAGCTAAGAACTAAACACATGGTTTAGTAGACATCTTTATCACCATTTTTAAGAAGACTTCTGTTAAATCTTATAACTCTGTTTCTTCCTGTTGCTTTGGCTTCATACAGGCATAAATCTGCAAACTTGATACACTTCCAAATTTGGTCAGTATCACTTGGGAAAAAGGCATATCCAATACTAACTGTTTTACTAAACGACTCATTGTTAAAAGTAAAGACAAGGTTAGCAAACTCCTCATTGATTTTATTAGCCAATGAAGCAGCACTCTCTTCCGTTGGATTTTTCATTATAATTAAAAATTCTTCTCCTCCAAACCTAATAATAAACTCACTTGAAGTTATAGTATCTTTCATGGTTTTTGAAAGTTTTTGTAAAATAGCATCTCCTGCATCGTGTCCGTAGGTATCATTAACCATTTTAAAGTAGTCAATATCTAAAAACATTACCGCGTAAGTGGTACCTTGCTCTAACTCTTGAGGCATTTTTTTATCAATAAACTCATCTAAATATTTTCGGTTATAAAGTCCTGTTAAGCCATCAACTAAGTTTCTCTCTCTTAAAACATCCATCAGCATTCGGCTTTCCATAATTGGTTTTGTCTCTTCAAAATATTTTTTGATAATGCCAATTTGATAGCGAATATGTTTTAAACACTCTTGGTCTTCGCATAAAATATGCATTGTAATACTTTTTTGTTCATTAATTGAAAAAGGAATACAAATATAATCTTTACATGTTTCACAAGTGGCTGCTCGACAAATTTCAGGAAAATTTTCTGAAGCTACAACCATATTGGTTCTCTCTGCTCGACATTGTTCTTTGACATTTTGAGTCACATTACAGCATGATTTTGATTGATTGGTGCTATAAATAGTGATTCTTTCATCTTTGATTAAATCATTTTCAAAAATATAAAACTCTTTTATTTTGAGTTTATCTTTAAACACTTGTATCAATCTGTAATAGATATCATCTTTGGTTAAATCAGTCTCTATTGTTTTTTTATAGTTATAAATTTCTGAAATATCTTCAATAATCTCTTTTGCTGTTAATAATTTATCGTTATTAACATTACTTGAACGATTGTGTACAAAGGCGGTTAAGTTTTTCTCAATTCCGGTTAAGACCGTTTCTAGTTTTTCTATAATTTCATTGAGCCATTTTGATGCTTCTTTGTCCTCTTTTAGAGTTCCACTTTTTGCACGAATAGAGTAATTTCCTTCATGAACTTGTTTTAGAACTTCAGTAATAGAATCAAACGAAGAGGTATACGGTTTAATTTTTTTACTAATAAAAATTAAAATAAAAATTAAAAAGACAATAACAATAACAATAATATTAAGCAAAATAGCAATGCTTGAGATTCTATCTTCTTGAATATCAAATTTTAAAGAAATTGCTCCTAAGACTTCACCTTCTTTTGCTTCATGACAGCTCAAGCAGTTGGGTTTATCTAAAGAAGAAGCGGTATAAGGAATGGTAATTCTTAAAGATGCTGCTTTTAAAGACTCTTTAATTACAAGTTCTTCTTTTCCTGTTCGTAAAACTTTTTTATCAATTTCATCTCGAGCCATTTCATTGGTATTATGAGGCTTTCCAAACTGTTCACTAACACTAACAGCTCTTACAATCCACAAGTCATTGAGTTCTTTCAGTTGCCCCATGCTGTCTAAAAAAACATCTCTTTGATCCATGTTTCCATTGACCATATGAGCCGTTAAAGATTTTTTGACAATTTCTGCCGTTAAATATGCACGTTTTTTAGCACTATCATAGCCACTTTGTCTTGAACCAATTGCGACTAACGCTACTATTATTAGCGTTAATAAAGAGACCATTGTAAAAATAATAAGAGTAATTTTCTTATTCGAATTCATCGAGTTACCTTTTAATTTTTTTATATCATATTAAAAAAGAGTTTAAAAAAGAGTTTATAAAATTTTAAATGCCTCTTCTAGGTCAAGACTGCCTTCATAAAAAGCTTTTCCTACAATTACTCCTGAAATATTTCCACTGTTTTTGCAGTTAATAATATCTTGAATATCTTTTACACCACCACTAGCAATGGTATCAACTCTACTTGCATGGGCAATACTTTCCGTAAATTCAACATTAACTCCGCACAACATTCCATCTTTTGAAATGTCTGTACAAATAATGGCTTCAACCCCAGCATTAGCAAACTCTTTGGCTAAAGTTGTGGCTTCC
>JBAYYP010000045.1:0-16495 GCA_041672955.1 Arcobacteraceae bacterium | reverse complement strand
TCTTTTTCTATTATAGTGAAGACTTCGTTATCGGCTTCTTTTAGGGATTTTGGGGATATAAAACTCATTGGGGTTCCTTTAATTATTTTAAGTTATTTAACAATAAGTAACAAATGTTTTTTGTTACTTAATCTTCTTCACTGTGTAAATCAATTTCATGTTGTACGGGTTTCATTGCTGGAAATAACAATACATCTCGAATACTGTGTTCGTTGGTTAGCATCATAACCAACCTGTCAATTCCAATACCTTGTCCAGCACAAGGAGCCATACCATAGCTTAAGGCGTTTACAAAATCTTCATCCATAGCGTGAGCTTCATCGTCACCACTATTTTTTGCTGCCATTTGAGCTTCAAAACGCTCTAGCTGATCTAATGGGTCATTTAATTCACTAAAGGCATTTGCTATTTCTCTTCCTGCAATAAAAAGCTCAAATCTTTCTGTTAAGTGAGGCATTTCATCGCTTCTTCTAGCTAGGGGTGAAATTTCTACAGGATATTGTGTAATAAATGTAGGGTTTATTAGTTTTTCTTCTACAAATTCATCAAATAATACGCCTTGAAGTTGCCCAAGAGTCATAGCTTCATTGGCTTCAAGTTTTTTTGCTTTTAAAAATTCAATAATTTTTGCTTTATTGGTAGTTATATCTTCTGGAACTCCACCGATTTGGCTTAATGACTCTATCAAAGGAATTTCAGTGAACTCTTGAAAGTTAACTCTGTGTTCGCCATACGGTAAAACTTTAGGTAAGTTCAGGTGCTCAAACAGATAATCAAAATACTCTTTGGTAATTTTAATTAAATCATTATAATTTTTATAAGCCCAATAAAATTCAATAGAGGTAAATTCAGGGTTGTGTGTAGCGTCCATTCCTTCGTTTCTAAAGTTTCTGTTTATTTCAAAAACTGCTTCAAAACCACCAACAATGAGTCTTTTTAAATATAACTCAGGAGCAATTCTCAAGTATCTGTCAATGCCCAACGCGTTATGGTGAGTAACAAAAGGTTTAGCATTTGCACCTCCTGGAATTGGGTGCATCATTGGAGTTTCAACCTCTAAGAACCCTTTGTTTTCAAAAAAGCGTCGTGTAAGACTAATAACTTTACTTCTCACATGAAAAGTTTTTCTTACATTGCTGTTCATAATTAAGTCTAAGTATCGTTGTCTGTATCTTAACTCTTTATCTTGAATCCCGTGAAACTTTTCAGGCAGTGGTGAAATAGCTTTGGTTAAAAGTTTAAGAGTACTAACATGAAGCGACAGTTCTCCACCGTTTGTTACAAAAGGATAACCGTGTGCTTCAATAATATCACCTACTTCAATATTTTTCTTAAAAACATCGTTGTAGAAGCCTTCTTCTAAGTTATCTCTAGCTACATATATTTGTAAAATTCCACTTTCATCTTCAATTTTCAAGAAAGAGGCTTTTCCCATAAGTCTGAAAAATTTAATTCGACCTACTACTATATAGTTTCGCTTTTCATCTCGTTTGTCTTCAAGATTTTCAACATCGGTGTTGACATTTAAAAACTTTGAAATGGTTGCATTTCGATTTGTTTTATTACAATAAGGGTTAAGACCCATCTCTCTTAGTTTATTTACTTTTTCTATTCGTTGTTGTATGTATTTATTTTCAAACAAAATATCGTACCTTTTCCTTTAATTTACTTCTGTTATTTAGCGGTGTCATCTGGAGTTGACTCTTTATTCTCTTGAAGCTCTTGGTTCTCTTTTTCAAGAGCTTTTTTACTTGAATCAATCATTTCATTGGTTTTTTCAAGGGCTTTTTCTTTGAACTCTTCTATATTTTTATTTAAGCCTTCTTGCGTTAACTCTTTAACACTTTGCTTGCTTTTTTCAACTGCTTTATCTACATTTTTAATTACTTCACTAGAAGATACCTGTTGGTCAAGTTTAATAATATAAGCTCCCCCTGCAACTAAAATAGGGTAAGTAATAGTATTTCCTATAGAGGAATCAAGTTTTTCTTTAATTGTTTGAATTTGTGAAAGAGCATAAATAATAATTGAAAAAATCAAAAATACTTTAAATGCACCAAAAATAAATCCAAAAAGTTTATCAAATAAGCCCAGACCACTAAGTGCAAATATTTTGCTAATAATTAATCCTAATACATATGCAACTATCCAAAATGCAATAAGACCTACAATAAATCCCATTAGTTGAATAGAAGAGGTATTTTCTAAAGCAAGGACAGGTGCAATCATTTCGCCTACGGTTGTAGCTAGTCTTGAAGCAATAAAAATTCCTCCAACAATACCTATAAGTCCAAAAACTTCTTTGATGAAACCTCGAAAAAGTCCTTTTAAACCTAAAAGTAAAGTAATTACTATTACAACAATATCAAATACCGAAATGTCTTGCATGTAGAGTCCTAAAGTTTTATTGTGCGTATTTTAGCGAGTTTTTACAAAATAAAAGTTTAATTGCGCGATTAATTAAGTGTTATTGGGACACAAATAGTAAATAAGGCACCAAAATACTCTTTTTCCTCTAACATAAAAGAACAATTTTCAGACTTAATTGAACCGTTCATATGATTAACTATAATTTCTTGGGTCATATAAAGACCAATTCCAGTTCCTTGAGCTTGATGTTTTGTTGTAAAATAAGGTTCAAATATTTTCTCTTTAATATCATCTTTAATTCCATCTGCGTTATCGTGTACTGAAATTACGACTTGGTTGTTCTCTATTTTAGTGGCAATTAAAATTATTTTACTCTCTTTAACCGATTTCTCTTTTAAAGCATCAATAGCATTATTTAAAAGGTTAATGATAACTTGCATAAACTCATTTTTATACCCGAATAAAGAGATAGTCTCTACAAATTGAGTGTGCAGTTTAATGTTGTTTTCAATAAGTCTATTGTTAATTAAATCTATATTTCTAAAAATTGTTTCATGCAAATCAAAGTTAGTTTTCTCTTTATCTATAGCAAAAAAATCTCTAAAACTATTTATGGTTTCAGATAAAAATTCAGAGTTTTTCATAATCATATTGTAGGAATAATCAAAGGTTTCATCCGTTAATATTTCAAGCTCTTTTTGAAGCTTCATAGCGCTAGCTGCTGTTGAAATAGCACTTAAAGGCTGTCTCCATTGGTGTGCTATGTTGCTAATCATCTCACCCATAGCAGCCATTTTACTTTGATGCAATAACATTTTATTGCGTTGGAAATTTTTCTCTATCTCTTCATCTATTTTTTGCTTTAATGATATATTTGAATGAGTTAATATTTTTGTTTGAGAAGTAACTTTGTTATATAGTTTTTTAAGTTTAATATATAGGAAAATAGTGCAAAACAGGGGTAGCCCAATTATTAAAGAGAAAAGAAATAAACTAGTAGAAATCTCTTTGTAAAAGAGAAATAGTATAAGAGTATAAATAGCTAAAAGTATAGCAAAATAGTGTTTTTTAATAATTTTCATGACATCCTCTTAGTTTTGTGATATTCTAGCAAACAAAGCTTAGTAAAATCTAATATTAAAATAGTTTAGCTATAATCGCAAGATGATAAAACGACACAAAACCAAAAAAATATATGTTGGAAATGTCCCTGTAGGTGGTGATTCACCTATTTCTGTGCAATCCATGACATACAGTAAAACAAGCAATATTGAAACAACCGTTGAGCAAATAAAAGCTTTGCATTTTGCAGGAGCTGACATGGTACGAGTTGCAGTTCCTGATATGGCAGCGGCTAATGCACTTAAAGCTATAAAAGAGCAAACTACACTTCCTTTAATTGCCGATATTCATTTTAATTATAAATTAGCGTTAATTGCGGCTCAAAGTGTTGATTGTATTCGTATTAACCCTGGAAATATTGGTGAAAAAAACAGAGTTAAAGAGATAGTTAAAGCGTGCCAAGAACGAAATTTACCTATTCGTATAGGGGTAAATTGTGGTTCCCTAGAAGAGAAGTTTGAAAATAAATATGGACAAACAGCTGCTGGAATGGTAGCTAGTGCTCAATACAATATTAAGTTTCTAGAAGATTTAGGCTTTACTGACATTAAAATTTCACTCAAAGCCAGTGATGTACAAAGAACCGTAGAAGCGTACAGAATGTTAAGACCACTAAACGATTACCCCTTTCATTTAGGCGTTACTGAAGCTGGAACTTTGTTTCACTCTACTATTAAATCTTCTATTGCCTTAGGAAGTTTGCTTTTAGACGGAATTGGCGATACGCTAAGAGTCTCTATAACAGGTGAGTTAGAAAAAGAGATAGAAGTAGGGCGAGCTATTTTAAAAGATGCAGGGCTTATAAAAGAGGGCTTAAATATTATCTCTTGTCCTACTTGTGGGCGTTTAGAAGCCGATTTAGTAGAAGCAGTTGCACAAGTTGAACAAAGAACCAAACATATAAAAGCTTCTTTAAATGTTTCAGTAATGGGTTGCGTTGTAAATGCCTTAGGTGAAGCCAAGAGTGCCGATGTAGCAATTGCTTACGGCAAAGGAAGTGGTTTAATTATAAAAAAAGGGGTAACGATTGCAAAATTGCCCACAGAAGAGCTGTTGGAAAGATTTTTAAAAGAAGTCGAAGAAGAAGCGAAATTAATGAATAGTGAATAGTGGGGTGATATGACTTTTGCTCTATTTGGAACCTTAAACTTGTTTAAGGCTTATTAGGAAGTTAAGACAGACCGAAATAAATTTCGGTTTCCAAAAAGAAGTTAACACCAACCACCAACCACCAAAAATTAACATTTATGATTTAAAAAAAGGAGAAAGTGTTGTTGTGTGAAGTAGCAGAGTTAAACTTAACTCTCAACGCTTAACGCTTAACACTAAAAAAACATGGACAGCGTATACAGTATAAACATAGAAAGAGCCGTTTTAAGTTCGGTTTTATTTAACCCAGAAGAGATAGAAGATATTTTAGGCATTATTAGTGCTAAAGATTTTTATTTGCCCGCACATCAGAAAATTTTTGCAGTAATGCAAAAACTTCATCATGAAGATATGCCAATAGATGAAGAGTTTATTCGAAAAAGAGTTAACTCTAAAGAGGTTGATGACTCTATTTTAATAGAAATTCTTTCAGCAAATCCCATTACGAATACTTTAGCGTATGTTCGAGAAATTAAAGATGGAAGCATTAAAAGAGAGTTGGCAACACTTGCAACTAAGATAAAAAAAGTTGTTATTGAAGATGATGTTCCAGCTGCTCAAGCTGTTGATACTATTCAAAATGAGCTTTATAAAATTACTACAGACAGTTCTTCAAGTGATCTAAAAGATATTAATGTCATTAGTAATGAGACGCTTGAATATATTAAAAAAATGAAAGAGATGGGTAATAAACATCTCATAGGTGAGACCACAGGGTTTTACAATTTAGATAAACGCACCACTGGGTTTAACGCAGGCGACTTGGTTATTATAGCAGCAAGACCTGCTATGGGAAAAACAGCATTGGTGTTAAACACCGCTTTAAAAAATGTGGAAAATGGAAAAGGGGTAATTATCTTTTCTCTTGAAATGCCAGCAGAACAACTTATGTTAAGAATGTTAGCCGCAAAAACCTCAATACCTTTGCAGAATTTACGAAAAGGGGATTTGGACGACCAACAATGGAGTGTTCTTACTAAAGCTTTTAATGATTTAAGCAATAAAAAACTTTTTGTAGATGACAATGGAAGCATAAATATTAATCAACTTCGTGCACGTGTGCGGAAACTGGCTCAAAATGCTGAAAATAAAATCTCATTAATTATTATTGACTACTTACAACTGATGCAAGGAACAGGTGGAAAAGATAGACACTTAGAGGTTTCAGAAATTTCAAGGGGATTAAAAATGCTCGCACGAGAGCTTAAAATTCCTGTTGTAGCTCTGAGCCAATTAAACCGAGGAGTTGAGGGCAGACCCGACAAACGACCAATGCTAAGTGACTTAAGAGAGTCAGGTGCTATTGAACAAGATGCCGATATTATCATGTTTGTTTATAGAGATGATGTCTATAAAGAGCGAGATGAAGCCAGAAAAGAGAAAGAAGCTAAAGATAAAGGCGAAGTGTATAAATCGACCTTTATTAATAAAGCAGTAGAAGAAGCAGAAATTATAATAGGAAAACAAAGAAATGGACCCATAGGTACTGTAAAACTTGATTTCCATAAACACTTAACCAAATTCGTAGACAAAGAGCACAGTGGTGAAGCCCCAATAGAGATAACCTTTGAAAGCGTTGCTGATAACCAAAAAGAGACCTCTTTTGAAATGCCAAATATATTGTAATTTTGAAAGCTGAAACTTGTTTTGACATTGTTTTTAATAGTGTTAAAATATAAAGAAAAATTGATTTTTTAATATCTATCAAATAAGTTTGAAGTTCCTAGAAAATTAAGAGTTACAGCCTAAAATCAAGGGATTCTCTTGTATAATTATTACTTTATAAATTTATAATTTAGGATAAAAAATGATTAGAAAATGCCTCTTTCCAGCCGCTGGGTACGGTACAAGATTTTTACCTGCAACTAAAGCCATTCCAAAAGAGATGTTACCTGTTTTAACTAAGCCATTGCTTCAATATGGAGTTGAAGAAGCCATTGAAGCGGGGCTTAATACTATGGCAATTGTAACAGGGCGTGGAAAACGAGCTATTGAGGATCATTTTGATATTTCTTATGAATTAGAACACCAAATTAAAGGCACAAGCAAAGAGCATTATTTAACTCAAATCCGAGCAGTTATTGGGAAATGTACCTTTTCATACACAAGACAAATTGAGATGAAAGGTTTAGGTCATGCTATTTTAAGTGGTGAGACACTAATAGGAAATGAACCTTTTGCCGTTATTTTAGCCGATGACTTATGTGATAACGAGGGTGATGGCGTTTTAACACAAATGATTGAGGTGTATAAAAAATACCAATGCTCAATTGTAGCTATTGAAGAAGTTCCTAAAGAACACACAAATAAATACGGAGTTATTGCAGGAAATGAGATAGAACCGGGTCTATTTATGGTTAAAGATATGGTTGAAAAACCTGAACCAGAAGATGCTCCTTCAAATTTGGCAATTATAGGAAGATATATTCTTACGCCCGATATTTTTGACATTATACGACAAACAAAACCAGGCAAAGGTGGTGAAATACAAATTACCGATGCACTGCTAACACAAGCAAAAAAAGGGATGGTTTTAGGTTTTAAATTTAAAGGAAAACGCTTTGACTGCGGAAGTGTAGATGGTTTTGTGGAAGCTACTAACTATTTTTACAATAAAGAAAAATAGTGCTAAAAAATATAGATATTAAAGAAATTATCAACATCGCTTTAAAAGCAGGCGTGGAGATAATGAAAATCTATAAAGAAGATTTTAGTGTAGAATACAAAGAAGACAATTCGCCACTAACCGAAGCTGATTTAAAAGCCAATACTGTTATTTGCGAAAGTTTACAAAAGCTTTACCCCAATATTCCAATAATGAGTGAAGAAAACAAGCAAACTCCTTACGAAATAAGAAAAAACTGGAACTATTACTGGTGCATTGACCCCATTGATGGAACTAAAGAGTTTATTAAAAAAAATGATGAGTTTACTGTTAACATTGCACTTATTCATAAAAACAGTCCTGTTTTAGGAGTAGTGTATGCACCGGCTTTGGGAGAACTTTATTATGCTAAAAAAGGAGAAGGATCTTTTAGGGCAATTTTGAATTTTGAATGTTTAATTTTGAATGAAGAAAAACTACCAATAATTGAAAAATTAGAATTAAAAGATAAAAATTCAATAAATATTGTTGCGAGTAAATCTCATTTAAACAAAGAGACAGAAGATTTTATAAATAATTTAAAAGTAAATATTCAAAATTTAAAATTAATTCCAAAGGGTTCTTCTTTGAAACTTTGCATGATAGCCACAGGTGAAGCAGACATTTACCCTAGACTTTCACCCACAATGGAGTGGGACACAGCAGCTGCAGATGCCATTGTGCGAGAAGCTGGGAAAATGACTTACCAATATCATTCACGATTTAATATTTATGAAATTTTGCAGGAAAAAGAAGCAAATTCAAAAATAGAAATGCCTCTTATGTATAACAAAGAAGAACTTCTTAATCCTTGGTTTGTGGTTGTTGGATAAAATTTAAATAAAAATTATAAATTCCCGTATAATCTAAAGTTTATCTGTTTTTTTGCCACTTTCGTTTATAATTCGTTTGAAAAATATTTTATTGAATATTGAGAATTAATTTAGATATTTAGAAGAAAACAATCCCCTTTGAAATAGGCTTTTTAAGGGATTTATAAAATATTGTAGTATAATTACTAAAAATGATAAAAGGAAAGTTATGGGATTAGGAGTAGGAATAGTAGGATTACCTAATGTTGGGAAATCTACCACGTTTAATGCGTTGACAAAAGCACAAAATGCAGAGGCACAAAACTATCCGTTTTGTACTATTGAACCCAATAAAGCGGTTGTTCCTGTACCTGATAAAAGACTTGAAGCGTTAGCTAAGATTGTAATTCCTGATAAAATTCAGTATTCAACTATAGATTTTGTGGACATTGCAGGGCTTGTTCGAGGAGCTTCTAAAGGTGAGGGGTTGGGAAATCAGTTTTTATCTAATATTCGAGAAACAGAAATGATTTTACATATGGTTCGATGTTTTGATGATGGAAATATTACGCATGTTGAGGGCGATGTTAATCCTTTAAGAGATATTGAAATTATTGAGACAGAGCTTATTTATGCCGATATTTCGCAATTAGAAAAAAAGATTGACCGACTTAAAAAACAGTCAAAAGCTTCAAAAGAAGCAGCTGCTCAATTGGTTGCTGCGCAAGAGTTATTTGAACACTTAGGGGAGTTAAATCCTGTTAAAACATTTGAAAGAATTGAAGAAGAAGCATTTCAAGCGTTAGATAAAGATATGCGATTTTTATCTAATAAAGATGTTATTTATGGTGCCAATGTTGATGAAGAGTCTTTAGCAAATGGTGGAAATGAGTATGTTGAAACACTTAAAGAATATGCACAAAGCGTTAATGCTGATGTAATTATATTGTGTGCAAAAATTGAAGAAGAGCTTATTGGTCTTGAAGAAGATGAAGCACGAGAGTTCTTAAATGATTTAGGTGTAGAAGAGTCTGGGTTAGAGCAAATTATTCGAAAATCGTTTGATAAATTAGGGTTGCAATCATATTTTACTGCAGGAAAAATCGAAGTGCGAGCGTGGACAATACCAAAAAATACAAAAGCCCCACAAGCAGCTGCTGTTATTCACAATGACTTTGAAAAAGGTTTTATTAAAGCAGAAGTTATAGCCTATGAAGATTTTATACATCTTGGTGGGGAAGCTAAATGTAAAGAAGCTGGAAAACTAAGACTTGAAGGAAAAGAGTATGTCGTTCAAGATGGCGATATAATGCACTTTAGATTTAATGTTTAATTAAATTTTTTTAAAACTTATAAACCTTGAAGTAGAATATTCCATAAATATTCTACTTCATCTTCTTCAAAACTAATCAATAACTTTTCATGAAATAACTCTTCTATTTGTGCATATTGAAACTTTTTACTGTATGAACACGAAGCGTGAGTGGGAAGAAAACTTCGTACTAAACTAATGTTGTGTTCTATTTTCTGTTCGCATAATAAACACTCAAATTGGGAGTGCAGTCTTCCTTCGTATTCTAAAAGTCGAATATAGCTTTCAATGATTGCTCGTTTGGGGTTTTGTTTTATCATTTTATGAACAGTATGATTTAAGAGTTCAAAATAGAAAGAATCAATCTCATCAACCTCTTTTAAATGAAAATAAAAAAGTTTAATGAAACGTTGCCAGCAGTAGAGTTTTTCTCGATTTAAAATCCAATTAAAGCCCAATTGCATCACTTCTTTTAAGCGAGGAATTGAGCTTTTTAAATTGGTTTCAAGTTCAAAATCTATTTTATAACCAATATTAATAGTAGAGTGTCTTGCTCCGTAAAAACGGTAAGTGGTATAAACAACTTCTTGCGTTAAAACGGTAACGATTAAGTCATCTTCTTTGACATTTTTAATGTCAATAATATAACCTTGCATCTACTCTTGAATTGTCTTCATCTCTATTATTTCATCGATAATTTCTTGAGCTTCCTCATCGTCAATATTATCATTGTTAAGATCATTTATGAGCTCTTGAAACTCCTGTTGCATCTCTTGCATGTTTGAAATCTCTTCTTTAATCTCTTCATCTTCTTTTTTTGAAGCAACAAGTTCAAATAATTCATCTAAATACTCTTCAATGTCTGGCATAACTTCATTATGAATTAAGTTTAAAAGCTTTTCTTGTAGTGTCATGGAGCATCCTTTTTTTTAAAATTGTATCAAAATAAATCTAGTTATTGGCTTGAAATTAATCAATAAAAAGAGTTTTGAGTTTCAAAAGGAAACGTATCTTATGAAAACAAAAGCATAAACAATTAAAAAGCAAACTCTCTTTGTGAAATATTTAAAAATAAGATAGTATAGCTTGTGAAATAATATTTCTTATGATATTATCACAAAAAATACAACAAGGAGTTTTTATGTCAGATTTTAAAAATGTTTCTATCAAGAAAAGTGCAAATATCTTTTTTGATGGTAAGGTTACTAGTAGAAACATCGAGTTTGAAGACGGTTCAAGAAAAACATTAGGTATTATGCTTCCAGGTGAGTATCAATTTAACACAATTAGTAAAGAGATTATGGAGATTAATTCAGGTGCTTTAGAGTATAAAATTCCAAATTGCGACTGGGTTAAAATAGTAGCTCCAGGAGTGTTTGAAGTGCCTTCTAATGCTAAGTTTGAAATTAGAATTCTCTCTTTGGTAGATTATTGTTGTTCATTTATTAAATAAAATGTTTTAAACATAAAAATTGATTAAAATCGCATTGAAATAGATGTGAATAAAGGCATATTTAAAAGCCTTTATTCCATAAAATATAGATACAAATTTTTTATTACTCCATTGCAGAGCTTATACAAAGGCAAATTTAAATGAAAAAACTCATTGCACCATTCTTCGCCATAACTGCATTTATGATCATTTTTTTTAGTTCCTTAATTTTTTATAAAATCACAAAAGAAATTTATTTTGAAAAAGAGAAATACAGAGTTTTAAAAGAGTTAAGTAATATTCGAGGAAAATTAGAAAACTCAATCAATAGTACTTTTTTACTTATAAATGGTTTGGTTTCTTATGTCGCTTTAAACCCAGACCTTACTAATGAGGAGTTTAAAAGTTTTTCAGCAGAACTTATGAAAACTAGCAAACACATTCGGAACATTACATTAGCTCCTAAAAATGTTATACAATTTGTCTACCCTTCAAAAGGCAACGAATCAACCGTAGGAATAGATTTAGGGATACATCCTCTTCAAAAAGCATCGATTGAAAAGATGTTAACAGAGAAAAAAACTGTTATTTCTGGTCCTGTGAATTTGATCCAAGGAGGAAAAGGGTTTATTAATAGAACACCTATTTTTATAGATAATGAGTATTGGGGAGTAGCAAGTATTCCCATTAATATGGACTCTATTTTTGATTTTGCACAACTTCAAGAGAGAATGGGAGACATAGATTTTGCATTAAGAGGCAAAGATGGCCTAGGAGAGAAGGGTGAAGTATTCTTCGGTAAAGCAGATGTATTTAATCAAGAAGATGTACCTTTGTTAAATGTTGAATTAGTTAATGGCTATTGGCAATTGGGTGCAAAATATAATGAACTTCATAAGCAGTTAAATCCTGCTTGGATTTTATATTTGGGAACATTTTTTTCTTTTATGATGGCATTTTTAACATATTATTTTATCTCTTCACGATATATATTGGCGTTAAACAATGCAAAAATGCAAAAATATTTTAATATTATAGATGAAGCAGTTATTACTTCATCAACAGATTTAAATGGAAATATAATTTCTGCTTCAAAAGCATTTTGCCAAATTAGTGGTTATTCTAAAGAAGAATTAATTAATAAAAATCATAATATTTTACGCGATGAAACGATGAGCGATGAACTCTACGATAACTTATGGAAAACTATTATAACGAACAATATATGGGAAGGTGAATTAAAAAATAGAAAAAAAGATGGTAGTTTTTATTGGGTAAATGCACGAATTTCTCCTATTTTTGATGAGTTTCATGAAAAAATAGGATATACCTCTATTAGACAAGATATTACTGATAAAAAAAGAATTGAAGAGCTTTCAATTACCGATGGACTAACCAATATTTACAACCGTCGATATTTTAATGAGATGTTTCCTAAAATAATAAATAGTGCAAAGCGTACCAATGATTCTGTGGCATTTTTGCTTATTGATATTGATAATTTTAAGTTGTACAACGATAACTATGGTCACCAAAAAGGGGATAATGTACTTATTTTGTTTGCTAAGTGTTTAAAAGATAATCTGTCTCGTTCTTATGATTATGCGTTTAGACTAGGTGGCGAAGAGTTTGGCATTGTTTATAAAACAACCAATAAAGAAAAAGCAATAGAGTTTGCACAAAAACTAAAAAAATGTATAGAAAACTTAAAGATAACACACGAATATAACACAGCATCACCTTATATAACCGCATCTATGGGCTTGGTGTATAAAGATTCAAGCGAGAATAGTACTATAGACGAAATATATAAAGAAGCCGATGATTTATTGTATGTTTCTAAAAAAGAGGGGCGAAATAAAGTGAGTGTTAACTTAGGGTAGTTTGGTAAACAGTTAAGATACAATTACCAATAAAAGGCAATAAAAAAAGGTAGAAGTTTTTGACTTCTACCTTTTTTTTAAATTACTAATTTATCTATTATTCAACATCAACAGCGATTGGGTCTGATTCCCAAACACCATGTTTTGTACAGTATGAATGAGCTACAAGATTTAATTTTCCTGTTGGAACAATACTAAAAGTAACAGTTTGATGCCCTTTTGCATTTCCTAAAGCTCCTACCATAAAGTCAGCTTTTGTTAAAAGAACATCACCGTTGAAAAGTGAAATACTTGAAATAAAATGATCAAAATCATCTGGGTGTGAATACTCTTTTCCCATTTTAACGGTTACTGCAAAAGGTTCACCTTTTTTAGCACTTGAATCACAGTGAATAAACGGTGAGTGTCTGTCTATGTAATCTTTTTTAGCTTCTCTTTCTACTGTATCGATATCAACATATCTATTAATTTTTGGCATTTTGTCTCCTGATTTTTAAATTATGTCATTTTAGCATAACTTTATTAAAGCATAGTGGATAAAAGTTATCCTAATTGAATAGTTTAAGAAAAAAATTAGAAAATGAAGTGGAATTATGATAAAATCCGCGAATGAATAAAGAGAACTATTTTATACAACAATTTTCCAATTCCAAGTTTATAGGCGACGATGGTGCAGTTGTTGGCAAGTGGGTTTACAGTGCCGATGCCTTTTTTGAGAATGTTCATTTTAAGCGTGAGTGGATGAGCTTAAAACAGATTGCTCAAAAAGCAATGTTGGCAAATATCTCTGACGCTATTGCTATGAATGCAAAAGCTAAATATGCACTTTTAACAGTTGCTATTCCTAAAAACTTTACAAATAAACAACTTGAAGAACTTGCAAGTGGTTTTAAAAGTGTTGCTAAAAAATTTAAAATAAAAATTATTGGCGGCGATACTATTTGCAATGAAAAACTTGATATTTCTATTACCATTATTTCAAAAACTAAAAAACCAATTTTTCGTACAGGAACAAAGCTTGACGATTTGGTCTGCTATACAGGAACATTGGGAAGTTGTAAAAAAGATTTAGAATACCTTTTAGAGGGCAAAACAATTTCTAAGAAATCTAAGTTTATCAAACCGCAACTCAAACCAAAGTTTTTTTATGAAATTTCACGCTATGTTAACTCTGCTATGGATATTTCTGATGGACTTTTTTTTGAGTGTGAACGCTTAAGTAAAGCTAATAACATAGGCTTTGAGTTTTTCAGTGAAATTTCTAACGATATTGGATGTTCAGGTGAAGAGTATGAACTGCTTTTTACATTTAATAAAAAATACCAAAATAAAATTGAAGAAATAGCTAAAAAACACAAAGTTACGCTTAATATATTTGCCAAAACTATTCAAGGCAAATATGAATGTAAATGCAAAGGACACCATTTTTAATGACAAAACAATACTACTTAAACCACTCAAAACTTGATGTAGTTTTTAAACAAAGCAAAGATGACTTTGTTGTTACGGAAATTCCTTTATATGAATTTAGTGGCGAGGGCGAACATTTAATTGTTAAATTCAGAAAAAAAGATTTAACCACATGGGATGCTCAACAAATTTTTTCAGAACAAGTAGGGTGTAAAGCTAAAGATATTGGCTATGCGGGGCTAAAAGACAAAAATGCTATGACGGTTCAGACGTTTTCACTTCCACGCTCATGTGAAGAGAGACTGGCTAAGTTTCACCATGATAATATTAAAATTTTAGAGACAACTTATCATAATAATAAAATTAGAATAGGGCACTTAAAAGGGAACAGTTTTTTTATTCGATTAAAACGAGTCAATAGAGTAGATGCCAGAATAATAGAGGGAATTTTAGGACAAATGGTTACTTTTGGTATTCCAAATTATTTTGGTTTTCAACGCTTTGGAATTGATGGAGATAACTATAAGAAAGGGGAATTAATTACCCAAGGTAAACTTCACGAACGAAGCAGAAAACTAAAACAAATGTATGTGAATGCGTATCAAAGTCATTTGTTTAATATGTGGCTTTCTAAAAGAATTGAGATTTCAAAACTTATTGCTGCGTTTGAACCAAAAGAGATTTATGAAAAGTTGGAACTTCCCTTAGATATTGTAAAACAGATGAAAAAACAAGCTCATCCTTTTAAACTTTTACCAGGGGATTTAATGAGTCATTATCCATTTGGAAAAATATTTCATGTAGAAGATCTTAATGAAGAATCAAAAAAATTTCATGAAAGAGACAGAGTTCCTACGGGAATACTAGCTGGTAAAAAAATTAAAGTTAGTGTTGATTTGGCATATGAAATTGAAAAAGAGTTTGATATTAAAATTTCTGAAGATGGTGCAAGACGTTTTGCTTGGATTTTCCCACAAGATATTGAAAGTAATTATAAAGATGAAAAAAATTGGATGGAACTTTCGTTTACTTTGCCAAAAGGTTCATATGCTACGGAACTAATTTCTGAATTAATACATTAGTGAGATTAATAGATTAAGGCAATATTGGCTAAACTCAATACTATTTTTTATTTTTAAGGTTACATAATGACACAAGAAGAGTTAGATGCCCTAATGGCAGGAGATATTAACGAAGAGACAACTGAACCTCAAGAAAAGGCTCAGCACAATGATATGGCTGAACAGTTAGGTAATGTTACAAAAGAATCAGAAGTTAAAGCCACAGAAATTTTCGATAAACTTGAAGATATTTTAACTATTTTAGGAACTATGAAAAAGCCTGAAGATAATATGTTATCTACTAATATTCTTTCCATTGAAACTATTATTATGGATATTATGTCTTCAATGCAATATCAAGATATTCACAGACAAAAAATTGAACGAGTTATTAATAATATGCGGTCAATTTCAAAACTTATGAATCAGACCTTAAATATTGTAGGAGAAGATATAGCTCCAAGTGCTAAACATATTGAAGGGGATGATACTTCAGATTTAGTAAGCGATGATGAACTAGAAGCTTTAATTGCTTCTATGAAGTAGGTAATTACTAGATAATTTAAAAAAAGGGGAAGCATTTGCTTCCCCTTTTTTATTGCTTACAAACTTCTTTTTTAAGTTTGTTGAGAGTTGAGAAAATTAGAAGTGAACAATCTTCTACCTCTTTGGCTTTTTCATTAAGAGTTGTGTTGGACTCTTTTTGGTGGTTGGCATTGATTAATACTTGCAACTTTGTTGTTAACTCTTTGTTTAAATTAGACAACAAAGTAACCGTTTGCATATTGCAATCAGGGTGTGTTTTTAGAAATTCATCAAGCCATATTTGTGTTGATTTATTGGCTTCTGCATTAAAGTTTTCGAAGTTTCCAAATTTTGAAAAGATACTATCTTTTAGTTGTAAAATATTAACTTTTAACTTTGCAGTGTCATAGACTAAGTCAATATCGCACACTTCGTTTCGTGAATCTTCTAAGAAACTAGCTCTAGAAGCTGCCGTTACAAGTGAGTTTGACATTTGTGCTATTTGTTCAGACATATTTGAAATTCTATCCGCAACAGTGGCATTTTCTTGTGTAGATTTATCCAACGCTGCTACGGCATCGTTGATTTGGATAATTCCTCTTTCTTGCTCTTTACTTGCATTGGCAACATTTTCAATCATTTCAATAGTATTTTTAATGTTGTCGTTTAACTCATCATACCCTTCAATCATTTTAGTAGATATTTGTTTTCCTGCTTGTGCTTTTGAACTGGCTTGTTCAACTATGCCTTTAATCTCTTTAGCAGCTTCTGCACT
>JBAYYP010000044.1:0-16645 GCA_041672955.1 Arcobacteraceae bacterium | reverse complement strand
GACTCTTTCGTAGCTAAAAGTACTATATCTTTTTTTTGTTTGGTGGTTAATTTAATCGTAGAGTCTTTAGGCAGAGCTTCTGTGAGTTCTTTATGAAGTAAATCTCTGTTTACAACGCCAGAAATTACTGTTCTCATAAAGAATTTTTTCGTCTCTTCATCAACAAATTCGGAGTTTTGTTCAATATTTAAGTTATTGGCAAAAAGGATTTTAGAGACGTTGTAAACCAACCCTTTTGCATCGGTTGTATCAATTAACAGTATATATTCTTTCATTCTCATCCTAATAATGGCATCATTGCTAAATTTTTGTGCAATGATACCATTAAATAGTTTAATCTTAAAAATTTATACCATTTGTGAGAGGTGCAGTTTATACGCTTCTAAATTCAAGTTAGTAATTTTGGCAACTCCTGTTTCAATGGCTGCAAATGCAACCGCACTTGAAACATCTACCATAAGTCGTTTGTCAAATGGTTTTGGAATAATATACTCTCTACCAAACTCAATATTTTCACCAAAAAGAGCTTTAACTTCAGCAGTTACCTCTTTTTTTGCTAAATTTGCAATAGCATAAGCTGCTGCTTTTTTCATCTCCATATTAATAGACGTTGCTCGAACGTCTAAGGCACCTCTGAAAATAAAAGGAAAGCCTAAAACATTGTTGATTTGGTTGGTAAAATCACTTCGTCCTGTTCCTATTATGGCATTGGGCTTTACTTCTTTAATTTCATTAGGATAAAGCTCAGGATTTGGGTTTGCAAGTACAAATACAATAGGTTCATCGCACATTAAAGCAATATGCTCTTTAGTAAATGTACCTGGTTTAGAAAGTCCTAAAAGCATATCTGCATCTGAAAATGCCTCTTCTATGGTCATAGCATTTTTAATACTAAACTCTTTTTTATACTCATTTAAATCATCTCTTTCATCGTGGCAAACACCTTTAGAGTCAATCATAATAATATTTTTAACCCCTAAGTTTTTATACATTCGTGAACATGAAATTGCAGCAGCACCTGCCCCTACAACTACAACCTTAATATCTTCAAGCTTTTTGTTCATTAATTCACACGCATTAATTAAAGCTGCACTACTAATAATTGCAGTTCCGTGTTGGTCGTCGTGCATAACAGGAATATCCAGCTCTTCTACTAGTCGTCTTTCAATTTCAAAACAAGCAGGTGCAGAGATATCTTCTAAGTTAATTCCTCCAAAAGTAGGAGAAATGGCTTTAACAATAGCGCAAAACTTATCTACATCTGTTTCATCTACTTCAATATCAAAGGAATCAATGGCTGAAAAACGTTTAAATAAAATTGCTTTCCCTTCCATTACAGGTTTTGAAGCCAACGCACCAATATTGCCTAATCCTAAAACTGCCGTTCCATTTGAAATAACAGCAACAAGATTACTTTTTGAAGTATATTTAAAAGCATTTTCAGGATTTTCTGCAATTTCCATACAAGGGTACGCAACCCCTGGTGTATACGCCAATGCTAAATCTCTTTGTGTCATAAAAGGTACTGTTGCCTCTACACACAATTTACCCGGAGTTGGTAATTCGTGATATGCCAAACTCTCTTCTTTTGTTACAATAATACTCAAAATATCTCCTTTTTGAAAATTTTCCACAATATTAGCTTAATTAAATTTAATTTTCTGTAAAATTTATCTCTTTTTTTGAAACTACACTTTTCTTACATAACTTCAACATAATATTGACATTTTAGAGTTAAAATTCAATATTTCTAGCTTTAATTGTCATTAGTATGTTTTGAATTATACTTATTTTATGTATATTTATATGTTTTATTATTCTTAAATATTGATGCATTTTTTGTATATGTAAAATAGAGGTTATAAGTAAAAAATAGTTTTATGTATACTATTTAAAGCTCTATTAAAGAAATATAAATTAATTAATAAACTTCTTTTGAAGCTTTAATTATTGTATTTATAAAGACAAATAGCCCTATAATACTATTTCATTTACTATAAAATTAATATTTTGTATAGTTTTATGATTAGATATAGATTATTAGTTTAAAAAAGTATGTTTTAAAATTTATTCTTCTAAAACAATAATCCCCGCAAAGCGTCCGCACTCTTTATTCAGTCGATATGAGTAGTAGTTGTCATTAGAACATTTTGTACACACGGATGATTGTTTAATATGGGTAATACCCAATTCTTCTAGCAGTTTTCTATTAATGCCTTGTAAATCAATATTTCTTCCTTTTACAAAGGCATTTCCAAATGACTCTTTAACAATATTTGCCAACTCAACGCTTACTTCATAACAACATTTCTGTATGGAAGGTCCTAAAATAGCGTTAATATCATCAGGATTGCACCCAAAAGTTTCACACATTTTTAAAGTTGTTTTGGAAGTTATTTTTAGAAAAGTTGAGTTTCTACCCGCATGAATAGCGGCAATTACGCCCTTTTTCTCATCGTAAAGTAAAATAGGAATACAATCTGCCACCATTACCATAAGAGGAATATTTGCAACATTGGTAATTAAGGCATCACAATCGTCTGTACACAATGATGAGTCTTGCGTAACAACATGCACATTGTTTCCATGAGTTTGTTCCATATAACGCATAGTTTTGCTGTTAAAGGCATGTTTCTTTCCCAAAGCAACTCTATTTGCATCAACCTCTTTTATATTTGAAGTTACATGGTAAGCAATGTTGCCATCGTCTTTTGTAGTAAAGTATTGTTTGATTTTCATGCGGCAATTATATCAAATGAAAATAAATTTGTTGTATAATCCGTTTTAAAAAAGAAAAGGTAAACCAATGAACCGATTTGACAAAGCTGCTAAAGAGTGGGACACCAAACCAACAAGCCAACTTGTAGCCAAAGCAACTTCACAAACCATACGAGAGTTTATCTCTTTAGATAATAAAGAGATTTTAGACTATGGCTGTGGCACGGGGTTATTGGCTTTTAGCCTATCAGATGAAGCCAAATTAGTAGTAGGAATGGACAGCAGTTTTGGAATGGTTGAAGTATTTAACCAAAAAGCAAGTGATTTTGGTTTTGAAAATATAAAAGCAGTTCAACACGATATTGAAACCCAAGATCTGCCTGTACTAGCATTTGATGTAATCGTTACAAGTATGACCTTGCACCATATAGAAAACCCCGATTCATTTATTAAAAAATGCAAAGAAGCTTTAAAACCAAATGGTTACTTGTGTATTTCAGACTTAGATAAAGAAGATGGAACTTTTCATGCTAAACATAAAAACGATGGTGTTAATCATTTTGGCTTTTCAAAAGAGGAAATCAAGCAATTTTATGCAAAAAATGGCTTTAATTTACTTTTTTTAGATGATATTTGTACATTAGAGCGTGAAAATGGAAACTTCCCTATTTTCTTAAGCATTGGGCAACTACAATAAAAGAAACCACCTAAAAAGAGAACCTAAAAAACAAAGGAAAAGAACTTGAAAACATTTGCAATATTTGGAAACCCCGTAGAACACTCAAAATCACCTCAAATGCATAATGCTGGTTTTAAGCACTTAAACATAGAAGCACAATACATAAAACACCAATTAGAAGATGGAACTACCATAAAACAAACCTTTTTAAGCAATCACTACCATGGTGCAAATATTACAGTGCCACACAAAGAACATGCCTTTAAAAATGCCGATGAAGTAAGAGGAATAGCTAAAAAAATAGAAGCAGTAAACACCTATGTTCTAGAAAATAACAAAGTAATAGCCTACAACACAGATGCCCCCGGTTTCATAAAAGCAATAAAGAGCTTCGGAACAATTAAAACAGCCCTACTTTTAGGAGCCGGTGGAACTGCCAAAGCCATTGCCCTAGCCTTAAAAGAAAAAAATATAGAAGTTACAGTTCTTAACCGAAGTGAAAATAAATTAGAGTTCTTCAAACAACACAATATTCCAAACTATTCATGGGAATCTTTCAAACCCAAAAAATATGACCTAATCATTAATTCAACAAGTGCTGGACTAAAAGATGAACTTTTACCTTGCCCAACTGAAATTTTAGATTCCGTGCTAAGCCAAGCTTCTTTTGCATTTGATTGTATTTATGGGAAGATTACTCCATTTTTAGCATTGGCAAAAACCAAAGGGCTAGAAATAAAAGATGGCGAAGATATGTTGCTGTTTCAAGGGGTTTTAGCGTTTGAATATTTTACCAATACAAGTGCAGATAAAAAATTGGTTGAGAGTATGAGAAAAGGGTTAAAAGGAGAATAGTATTCTTCTTTTATTTTCACCCTTGTGATTTTGTTAATAAATCAAGTTTTTCTTTTAATGTTCCTGTTAAAAAAGGGTCTTCCATTGTAATAGTTCCATCGGGAAGTTGATAGTATAAAACATTATTTTTACTATAAACATTGGGTACACCATTTTCAAGGCTTCTTTTTTGTGCTTCTCGTACTGCGTTATTTCCTATTGCTTGTATCATTTCATCTTCACTTAAATTATTATTTAATTGCATTTTATATCCTTTAAAAATATCTCATATTTTTGCATATCAAGTATTTTATTGTTACTTGATATTTTTTCAAATACTTCATTGGAGTTATAATATATACTCCAACTATCACATAAGTCTTTATAAATATTCCAAAACATATTTTTACTTCGGTAATATCTTCGTATTATATCATCTTTAGGAATATGGTGTCCACCATTTAAGACTCTATTCTTAACCCTACTTATATTGGTTTGAGGATTTTCTAAAAAGAGGTATATCAGTGAAACTTGAAAACCCAACTCTTTGGCTTTGTTTATATACGCTACAAGGTATTTACCAGAAAGTGTAGTTTCTATTACAAATGATTTATCAAGGGTAAGTCTATTATGAAATTCACTAAAAAACATCTTTCCAGCTTTTATCTTATATTTGGTGATATTTTTACTGTCAAGTTCTTTGGCTATTTCATCGGCATTAATAAAATATAGGTCGTTTATTTTAGAGAACTCTTTAGCAAAAGTGGTTTTACCACTTCCATTTGCTCATGAGATAATGTATAGGGTTTTCATTTAATTTAAACTCCTAATTTTTATAGATTTTCATAGTAATTTTAGCTAAAAACTTAAAAAGAAGATGCAATTGCTTTTTAGTACATAATATTTTTCTTGAAAACTAAACTTAAAAATCTATTTGCTATAATATAATATCAAAAAAATATCTAATCTAAAAAAATAAAAGGAAACCCTCTAATGCGACTCATTCTTGCTATTTTACTGCCTTGGCTTAACTTTTTTACTATTGGAAAACCAATTTCAGGAATAATTTGTCTTATTTTACAACTCACACTTATAGGTTGGTTACCAGCTGCTTTATGGTCTGTTTATTCACTTAGTCAATATAACACTGATAAGAAAATTAAAAATGCATTTAACAACAAGCAAGAGATTTTGTAACTTAACTATTGTCGTTCACTTTTTATTAACAACTCTATGTTATAATCTGCCCTATTTTACTTAATTCATACCATAATAATATTGGACAAAAAGGACTTTGTATTGAAAAAACGAAATCATATTAAAAAAATATCAGACTATGCCATGGTGGGTGGACTTGGAGCTATTTTAGTAACAGGCCTAGTAGGATGCAGCGATGGGACAAATAATAACCAACAACAAGGGCAACAAAGTGCCTTTACTAATGCCAATGATAAGCAAGGGGCATTTGTTATTGTTGAAGCTTTACCAAACGGTGGTTACGCCATAGTAGATGAATATCCAAGCAGTACTACACGAATTGTTTTACGAGAACTCGATGGCTCAGAACGTATTTTAGAACAACAAGAGATTGATAAACTCGTAAAAGCAGAAGAGGTTAAAATTGACAATGGCACATCTTCTTTAACTAATCCTGAAATCTCAAGTGGAGGCATGGGGTTAGGTGGAGTACTTCTTTCTTCTATTGCAGGAGCTATGATTGGCTCGTGGATTGGGAACAAACTTTTTAACAACCAAAACTTTCAAAACCAACGAAAAACCAACTATAAATCACCTCAAGCATACTCAAGAAGTGTTAATACTATGAACAGTGCAAAATCTACAAGCTCTAGTGGCAGCTCTTCTAAAAAAAGTGGATTTTTTGGAAGTAAAGCAGGATCTCCTTCTGGTTCATCTTCAAGTTTTGGAAGCTAAATTATGAAATTACAAAAAATAAAACCCTTAAACAACGAATATTTAGAAAATATTGGTTTTACTTGGCACACAGACCAAGACAACACCTCTTATATTGCCGATGAAATTGTACAAATAAGTGAAGAGGAAGCACAAAATTATTACGATGCTGCCAATGAACTGTATGATATGTTTGCACAAACGGGGGATTATGTTATTGAAAATAACTTGTTTCATGAACTAAATATTCCTTTTAATTTAGTAGAACTCGTTAAAAAATCATGGGAAGATGATGTTCATTGGCATATTTATAGCCGTTTTGACCTTGCAGGTGGAATAGATGGGAAGCCTATTAAACTTATTGAATTTAATGCAGATACCCCTACTTCATTGTTTGAAACAGCCATTGTGCAATGGGCAATGCTTAAATACAATAACCTCAATGAAGCCAGTCAATTTAACAGCTTATATGAAGAGTTAAAAAACAATTTTAAGCGTATCATTACGCTTAACTCTGATATTGAAAATTTTGAAGAGCATTACAGTAAATTGGGTTGGAAAATACTTTTTTCAAGTATGTCAGGAAATAATGAAGATGAAAATACCACTAAATTATTGCAACATATTGCTTCTGAAGCGGGATTCCACACCGACTTTGAGTATATGAACAGTGTTAATTTTAGCGATGACGGTATTTTTAAAGAAGAAGAAAATTTTGAGTTTTGGTTTAAACTCATACCTTGGGAAAATATTGGCATTGAAGAGAGCGAATTAGCATTACTTTTAACCGATATTTTAAACCAACAAAAAGCAATTATTTTTAACCCTGCTTACACACTTATGTTTCAAAGCAAAGGGTTTATGAAAATTTTATGGGATTTATACCCAAATCACCCTCTTTTACTTGAAACTTCATTTGAACCATTGGAAAACAAAAAACAAGTTGAAAAGAAGTGTTTTGGACGAGAAGGTGCAAACACTACTATTATTAATGCAGATGGTTCAATTGATATTAAAAAAGAGGGAGAGTATGAAAACCATAAATCTATTTTCCAAGAGTTCGTAGAGTTTCCACAAGATGAGCAAGGCAATTACTACCAAGCCGGTGTTTTTTATGCCTATGAAGCATGTGGTTTAGGATTTAGAAGAGGTGGAAAAATTTTAGATAACTACTCTAAATTTGTAGGACACATTGTAGAATAGTGTTAAGCGTTTAGCTTTAAGTTTAAAAATCTTAACGCTTAGTGCTTAGTGCTTAGTGCTTAGTGCTTAGAACTTAACGCTAAATAATTATTAAGTAAACTTAAATCTACATTTTCACTCAAACTTAACTCTAAATCCATAACATACAGCTCTTCAAGATTGAACTGTTCTAGCTTTACTCTGTCTTTTGGCGTAGTAATAATTGCGTACTCTTTATGCTCTTTTAAAATAGAGGTAATCTCTTCTTGTGTAAAAGTATGATGATCTTCAAAAGCAATAAGCTTTACATTATGCGGCAAAAACTCTAAAAGGCGTTGTGGTTTTGAAATAGCAGTTAATAGTATCAATTTGTCGGGCAATACACTAACGCTGTCTCCTTTGTATTTGTACGTAACTAATCTTTTAAAATCAATGCCTTCTTGCATCACTAAATTAGCAGTTGCATACATCATTTTAGGCTCTCGGTATCCTCCGCTTGGTAAACAAAACAAATTTGTGGGTTCTATTTTTGGTCGCAGTAAAATATCAAATTTTGCAATATTATATTTGCTAAAGCCATCGTCTAAAAAGATAATTTCACAGCCTAATTCTTTGGCTTTTATAATTGCTTTAGCTCTATCTTCACTCACAATTACAGTGGCAGTTGGTAGCTTTTGTGCTATAAGCATTGCTTCATCGCCACTGTTTTCAATGGTTTCTAAAATTTTACCTTTTAAACTCACCACAAACAAACCTTTTGAAGCTCTTCCATACCCTCGCAAAATAACACACGCATTTTTTTTATCTTTGGCTAAAAAAATAGTCATAGGTGTTTTTCCACTTCCTCCAACTACTAAATTGCCAATAGAAATAATAGGAACTCCAAAATAAATGGGTTTTGCAGCTGTTCGTTTAATAATGACAATAAGCGTATATATAAGTGTTAATGGCAATAAACAAAGAGAGAGAAGTTTTTGAAAGAAGTTAGGGAAGAAGAGATACTCTTCTACCCAAAAAATGAGTTTTTGCTTCAAATTAGATCCAAGTTTGAGCTATGTCTACAATTTGGTCGCAAATATAATTTACTTCATCATCGCTTAGTGCTGGATACATAGGCAACGACAATATTTGTTGATATGAAGACAAGGCCGTTCCAAATGCAGTAATTTTCAAGTTATATTTTTGTTTATAATAACTTAATAAGTGTAAAGGAATATAGTGCAACCCTGTTGAAATACCTCTTTCTTTTAATACTCTTGCAAAAGCATCTCGGTTTCTATTAATTTTAATAATATAATGTGTGAAAATATGCTCTTTTTTATGAGGTGGTGTAATAATATGTTTTACACCTGCAAGCCTGTCTTCATATATTTTTGCAATCTCTTTTCTTCGTTTAATAAATTTATTGGTTTTTTTAAGTTGTGAAAGAGAAAAAGCAGCATCAAGCTCACTCATATCGTACTTGTGTCCAATATCTACTACATCGTAAATGTAATCTAAGTTTCCATAATCATCATAGGTGGTGGTAATTGCGTGTGTTCTTAAAAGTCTAGCTTTAGCCGCTAGTTCTTCGTTGTTGGTAACAATTACACCACTTCTGCTCACGGCATATTTAGAGTTTGAAGGATTGGTTGAGAAAATAGTCATATCTGCTTGTAAAGAACCTACTGTGTCATCATTGTAAGTAACGCCAAGAGCTGCTGTGGCATCTTCAATTAAGATAATCTCATACTTCTTAGCAATGGCATACAGTTTGTTTAAATCAGGTGTTTGTCCTGCTACAAAGCTAATAATTGCTCCACGAAGCTTTTTGGTTTTGTTTTCGGCTAACGCTTTTTCAAATTTAACCAAATCTATATTCATATCATCCATATTAATATCTATGAAAATAGGCTCTGCATCAAAATGACGCACTACTTCTGGAATATTAACAAACGAGTTAACAGACATTAAAATTTTATCGCCACGCTTAAGTTCAATTGCACTTAATGCCAAATGAATTGCAGCGGTTGAATTACAGGTTGCTATGGCTTCTTTTGCACCTACAAAATTGGCAATGCTCTCTTCAAACTCTAAAACTTTTGAACTCTCTTTTTTAACATCTAAGACTTGTTTAATATGTTCTAATTCATTTTCATCGATTGATGGTTTGTAAAAAGGTATCTCTTTCATTGTTAACTCCAGTTTATTTTTGCAATTTTTGGCAATTGTCTTTTAAAGGCATTGGCTTTCATACGAGTTTCAATCGCATTAAGAATAGATTCATCAAATCCCATTTGAAGCAGCTCCTCTTTTGTTTTTTCTTCATCGACTAAAAGTTTCATAACTTCATCTAATTGTTTATAGGTAAATCCCAGTTCTTCTTCATCGCTTTGGTCTTCCCATAAATCTGCACTGGGTTTTTTATTTACAATAGATAAAGGAACATTTAAAAACCGAGCAAACTCAAACTCATCTGTTTTATACATTTCCCCTAAAGGCTCCATCGCACACGCCATATCTCCAAAAATAGTTCCATATCCTAAAAGCAATTCACTTTTATTAGATGTTCCTATTACTAAAGCGCCTTCTCTTGCACTTAAATCATACAAAATAGACATTCTAAGCCTTGCACAGAAATTTCCAATTCGTAAGTTATTCTCTTGCATATTGGACAAATAAGCATCTAATAACGGAGCTATACTAACAATTTCATAACCTATATCAAATGCCTCACATAATTCTTTGGCATCGTCAATGCTACTTTTACTTGAATAAGAAGAAGGAAGCATCACACAGGTTAAGTTTTTGCCAAACGCTTCTTTGCATAACACAGCTACAACAGCTGAATCTAAGCCACCACTTAACCCTACAATGACTTTTTTTAACCCCGTTTTTTCAACTTCGTCTTTTAAAAATTTAAGGAGTTGCTCTTTAATGCTTTGCCAATTCATTAATTTTTTCCTTTAATTAAATTCTAAGTTATTATAGCTCATCTTTTTTTGTTTTCTCATAAATTTCATTCAACCATTCAGAATTATTTTTAAAAAAATTCTTTTTCTTAAACAGTAAATCCTCTTTTAAAGCAATTAACTCTTCTTGTGTGAAATACTCTAAAAATTTCGGGTTGATTTCCACTAAAGGTTCATCGGTTGTATTAATCAGCACTTTTATATCGTATATTAATCGTTCTTGTTCTTCTTTTGTCATCTGTGTTCCATTTGTTTATCTTTATTTTATTAATATTTTCTTATTAACTTTTTTGCTTGTGCATTATTTTTTCTAAAATCTCTTGGCAATACAACTCTTTTTTTACTCTACCAAAATCATTTTCTTGACAAATACAACACTTGCAATATTTTCCTACATCCGTAAACTCTTGAATTCTTGTTAGAGTATTAGCATTTTTCTTTTCAATTGAGTAAATAATTTCACCCAAAGAGACATGACTACAAGAACACACTTCATAAGTTTGTTCAAATTTTCTTGACATTATTGCCCTTTGTCTTTTTTAATAATTTCATACGCTTCGTTAATTTCTTGAAGTTTTCTTGTGGCTTCATCTATAATATCTTTAGAAGCTCCTTGCCCTGTAATAATATCGGGGTGGTGTTGCTTAACTAAGTTTCGATATTTTTTCTTTACAGTTGCCATATCTTCTTGAGAATTTGCACTTAATGTAGCGTACGCTTGTTCAAGAGTAAGTTTAGCACTTTGAGCTTGATTTTTATAAAAACTTTTAAATTTAGCAATCATACTTTCAAAATCTGTACGCTTAATTTTTAAAGTATTGGCAATATCTTCACAAATCATATACTCAGTTTGGGAAAGAGTTTTATCAATAAACGCTAAATTCAGAAGATATTCAATTACTTTTATTCGTTTTGCATAATCAAATTTAGTGAGTTTTAACATTTTTTCACAAATTTCAATAGTATTATCAAAACTTAATTTTTCATCATTATAGATAGTTTTTAAGCCTTCTCGAACTTGATTCTCATTTTGAAAATGTCTCGAAATATCATTTATTGTATGTTTTAAAAGCTCAGCTTCAAGCTCACACACTTGTCCATCGGCTTTGGCTACTTTAGCCATTAGGGCAACGAGTAATCCCGCTTCGTGGTTCATTAAATCGCCATCGAATTTCTCTTTAATATTTAATTGAATATTTTGGTACTTTTCTGTTTTATAATTTCGTGCAATATAGTATAGAATCAACCCAATAACTAAAAGTACAATCAGTTTCATATGCTCTCCCATAAATTTTATAGAGAGATTTTATCAAAAATAAGGTAAAATCTTTCCTTTAATTAAAAAGATGGAGTCACATATGTTTGGAATGGGTTTTTTTGAAATTCTACTTATTGCTGTAATCGCGATAATAGCCTTAGGACCAGATAAATTGCCAACGGCAATGGTTGAAGTTGCTCGATTTTTTAAGAAATTTAAAAGTGGACTAGATGAAGCGAAATCAACTTTAGATAATGAGCTGCAACTTTCAGATATGAAAGAGGAAGCCGGTAAGTTTAAAGCGCAAATAGATAATGTGAAATCTTCTATTAAACTTGAAAATCTTGATTTAGGTGTCAATGACATTTTAAATGAAGAGCCTAAAACAACTCCTAAAAAAGAGGAAGCACCTGCTCAAGAAAAAGTTTCTTTTAAGAAAAAAGAGTCTGCAACAAAGAGTGAAAATGGTGAAAAATTCAAAGTCGAAAAAAATAAAAAAGAGGGAGACAACGCTTAATGTTTGAAGATTTAAAACCTCATATTGCTGATTTAAGAAAACGATTAGTTATTTCAGGGCTTACCCTTTTTGCAATGTTTTTTGTCTGTTTTGGTTTTTATGAACCCATATTAGAGTGGATGATGGTGCCTGCAAAAGCTATTTTACCTCCTGGTTCTTCTATGGTTGCCATTGAAGTACAAGAGACTTTTTTTACAGCACTTAAAGTAGCTTTCTTTTCAGGATTTATTCTTTCCTTGCCTATTATTTTTTGGCAACTATGGCTTTTCTTAGCTCCTGGGTTATATGACCACGAGAAAAAATTGGCACTTCCTTTTGTTTTTTTTGCAACACTGATGTTCTTAATAGGAGCATCTTTCTCGTATTATGTAGTAGTACCCTTTGGATTTGAATTTTTAATCAACTTTGGTAGTACTGTGGTAACGGTACTTCCTAGTCTTGGAATGTATGTTGGTTTTTTTACTAAAATTCTTTTTGGTTTTGGAATTGCGTTTGAACTTCCAGTTATTACTTTTTTCTTAGCAAAAATTGGTTTAGTAGATGACAAAATGCTCAAAGGGTTTTTCAGATACGCGATTGTTCTTATTTTTATTGCATCAGCCCTTTTAACCCCTCCAGATGTATTAACACAATTTTTAATGGCAGGTCCTTTAACACTTCTTTATGGTGTTTCTATTTATATTGCCAAAGTCTTTAATCCAGCACCACCTGAAGAAGATGAGTAACATTTTAGACCCGTTAAAAACCTCAAGCTATGACTACTCTTTACCCAAAGAGCTCATAGCTACTCACCCAATACAACCAGCTGATGAAGCAAAACTGTTAGTTTATGACAGAATAAAAAACACCATTACACACACCACATTTAAACATCTTTTAGACTTTTTACCGCCTACTTTAAATATTTTATTAAATGACACCAAAGTAATAAAAGCTCGTATTTTTGGGCAAAAACTTAGTGGTGGCAAAGTTGAATTGCTTTTTAATAAACCTTTACAAAACAATGAATTTTTATGTTTAATTGGGGGAAAAGTAAAAGTAGGAACTCATTTACAGTTTGAAAATAACTTAGAAGCTACCGTTTTAAAACTCAACGACGATGGCACAAGAGAAGTAAAATTTTATCAGCATAATCAAGAGTTAGATTTTTTAGCCTTAATTGAAATTTTAAACAACATTGGTCATTTACCCTTACCTCCTTATATGAATAGAAGCGATGAAAAAAGCGATGAAATCAATTACCAAACTTTATTTGCTAAAAATTATGGAGCAGTTGCAGCTCCAACTGCATCGCTGCATTTTACCCCTTGTTTATTTGAAGAACTCAAAGCCAAACACACATTAGACTATTTAACCTTGCATGTAGGAGCTGGAACATTTAAACCAGTTGATGCCCAAGAAATTTTAAACCATCCTATGCACAGTGAATTTTATGAAGTATCTTCCAATGCCAAAAAGCTTATAAAAAGTAGCAAACCCCTACTCGCAGTTGGAACAACTGTTACTAGAACAATCGAGTACTTCGTTAGAACAAACAAAGAACAAGGAGAGTGTGATTTGTTCTTAAACCCCTTAAATAAGCCTCTTAGGGTAAATCATTTGTTAACAAACTTTCATTTACCCAAATCCACACTGATTATGCTCATTGCTTCATTTATTGGAGTTGAAAAAACATTAGAACTGTACAATATTGCTATTAAAAACAACTACCGTTTTTATTCATACGGCGATGGTATGTTAATATTATAAAAAATAAAAGGAGATTGTATGCCAAAATATATATTGTTTGACACAGAAACTACAGGAACTCAAGAAGAGGACAGAATTATCCAATTTGGAGCAATGATTGTTGACGCTAAAGCTCCTTTAGAAATTTACAATGAATTGTGTTCAAGTGAAGTTGCTATTAAAATTGAAGCCATGGAAATACATAATATTACTCCTGTTATGTTACAAAACAAACCAACTGCTGCTCAAACTAATTTTTTTAAACGCTTAGAAGAGATAAACACCCCCGATAATTATCTTATTGCTCATAATATTTCGTTTGATTTAGGCATGATTAAAAAAGAAGGGTTTCAACCAAAGCTTCAACTAATAGACACTTTGCGTTGTGCCAAACATTTGTTTAAAGAGTTACCATACCATAGGCTTCAATACATTCGTTATGCACTAGAATTATATAAAACAGAAGAAGAGGAAGCAAAAAAAAACAATATTGTTATTAAAGCACACGACGCCATTGGCGATGTATTGGTAATGAAACTTTTTTTGTCTAAACTCGTAGCTAAATGCAGAGAAGTTTACCCAGATTATAATCCCATGGAAAAACTTGTAGAACTCACTCGTACGCCTGTATTTATAGAGACCTTTAAATTTGGAAAATATAAAGGCAAAACCACAATAGAAGTTGCCAAAACAGATGCCAGTTACTTAACATGGATGCGTCAAAATATGGATTTAGATGAAGATATGAAATACACCTTAGATAAACTTTTAAATACCTCTAGTAATGAGTACTATTAATATAAAAAATATAAACAGTAAACCCCACAATCATTAGGTTTAAAACAATAAAGAAAGCTTTTTTCTTAATTGAAAGCAGTGAGAAAAGCACATAAAGACAAAAAAACCAAAGTGGGGTTAATACTTCTGAACTGTATGCATTTAAAGAAAACATCTTAAGCAGATACTCATCAAACAAATCTCCCAAACCTATTAAATGTAAAATGGCAATAATTGGGTAAAAAAGCGTAAATAACAGCGTAAGAAATGATGAAAATAGCTGTAAATAAGAAGTCGTACCAAAAACATAATTTGTAATTGGATTCATGGCTAAATATATCCATGCGTTAAAGAGAAAGAACTTCCCTACTTTAGGCATATTTTTAAAGTACTCAAAAAAAAGAAAAATGTAAAAAACGCCTGCAATAGAGAACCACAATGAGACTGAAAATATATATTTAGGGAAAAAGGATAGAATTAAAAGCGTTACTATAAGCAATGTTTCAAAGGAGAAGAGTTTAATGTTATTTCGCAAAAGAGTTAATCCTAAAATAAACATAACAAACGCTCGTAAAAAAGAGGGAACCATGGAAGTAAAAAGAAGATACAACAACAGCACAACTGCGGTTATGCATAAAATATCATACTTTTTATTGCGATACGCAAAATAGCGTTTGTGCCAATAGGTATAAGGAAAATAAAGAATCCAATACATTACAAAAGAGATTACCCCTAAATGAAACCCCGAAATTGCTATAAGGTGAGAAATTCCAAAATTTGCACAAATTATCCGTAACTCTTTAGAGATAGGAATAGCAAAAAAAAGAGCATTGTAGAGCTCTTGAAAAAGTTTGTTTTCGTGTTGAGAAGATATAAAAGTAGCAAATTGTGTTTTAACACTCTCTTCGTGACCAATTTTGTAAAGATTTATACTAGGAGCGTAAAAACCTTTTAAATACTCAATAAAGGTTATTTTTGTTGTTATTACTGAAACATTAACTTTGTCAAATTGTTCGATTGATTCATCTAATGAAGCTGAAGTAAAAAGCTCGAAAGAAGGAGTTTCAAGCTTTAAAACAATAAACTCTTCTTTTATATAGATATTTCTTACCGTAGCTTCAAGTGGCACTATTTCATTTTTCTTAAATTGGTAAAACTGATAATAATAAAACAGTAAATTAATTGAAAGAATAAAAAAAAGGGTTAAAAAGAAATATACTCTCTCTTTAACCCCGTAAAAAAGTTTAATATTTGAATTATTCATTAATACCCTTTAATGAATAATAGCAAATTTTAAGTAAAAATTACTTTTTAAAAACTTTTATAGATTTATTATTAAAAAACAGTTATTTTTAATTCAACTTTTCATTGCTTAAAATAATGCCATCTTTATCTGCATAAACGAAATCGCCATTTTTAAAAACAACTCCTTCAAAACTCAAATCAACGCCTATTTCAGCTTTGGTTTGTGGAATATATTTTCTAGGACAAGTTCCTAATGCAAAAAGACCTACAGGAAAGTTTTGAGTTTTTTCAATATCTCTTACATATCCATTTACAATAATGCCTAACCAATTATTATCAAATGCTAAACGCATAAGATTTTCTCCTATAACAGCATAATATTCTTGAGCCACATCGACAACAACTATTTTATTTTCACCATCTTCATTTTTTAACATCATTGCTAAATCATGATTATTTTTATCAAGTTTTACCGTTACAATATTTCCAGAAATTCTATCTTTTCCTCCGTAAGATTTAAACACAGGGTTTAACACTCTCACTTTTTCAAAAAAATCATCGCACAAATCAGCCGTATGAAAACTCATAATCTCCCCTTAAGTATAAAAAGTAGGTGATTTTAACTAAACTTTACTCAAAATAAGCTAGAATATCCACTTTTATGAGAATAATTTATTAACGTAGGTATGAATATGAAAGTAGTCACAGGAGTCGTAGGCAATGACATTCACGTAGTCGCAAATCGACTGATTGATTTATCGTTGCAAGCAAGAGGTTTTGAAGTTTTTAATCTAGGCGTAAATACCTATTTAGAAGAGTTTTTTGATGCAGTGGTTGAAACCAAT
>JBAYYP010000043.1:0-17197 GCA_041672955.1 Arcobacteraceae bacterium | reverse complement strand
TAGGCTTAACTTATTTGTTCTTTTTCTTTGTTTTGTAGTGCTGCTTTTTCATAGTGTTCTATGGCTTTTTGAACATCTTTAGCAACGCCTAAGCCATTGTAATAAAAATTCCCAAGATTGTATAAGGCAATGTTATTACCCGTTTGTGCTGCTTTGTTGTACCAATAAAAGGCTTTTGGCAAATCTTGTTCAACGCTTTGTGCTTTGTAGTACATAAACGCCAGATTTATTTGAGCATTTACATTGTTTTGTAACGCTGCTTTTTCAAACCAATAAAATGCTTTTGGTAAATCTTGTGGTACATTTTCACCTTTGTATGCCATTTGTGCCAGTTTATATTGTGCTTCTACTAAACCTTGTTTTGCGGCTTCTTCATACCAAAAAAGAGAATTTTGATAGCTCTTAATTACATCTAGCCCATTAAAATAAATGTCTCCTAGTTTGTACTGAGCATTGGCTATTTTGTGATGAGCTGCTTTTTTAAACCAAATATGTGCCTTTTTATAGTCTTGTAGTACGCCTTTACCTTCATAATAGAGTTGTGCTAAATTGTTTTGTGCTACTGGTTTTTCTGCAAGAGCTGCTTTTTCATACCAAAAAGAGGCTTGTTTGTAATCTTGTGTAACTCCTTGGGCGAACTCGTACATTATTGCTACGTTTAATTGTGCGGTGGCATTGCCTGCAAGGGCTGCTTTTTCATACCAATAAAACGCTTTTTTCAAATCTTGTGGTACGCTTTTTGCCATATCGTACATATAAGCTAGACTAACTTGCGCATCTACATAGTTTTGGTTGGCAGCTTTTTCGTACCACTGTAAAGCTTTTTCAAAATTTTGCTCCACTCCTAAACCTTGGTAATAGAGGTTTGCTAAATTATATTTAGAGTAAGGAAGTCTGGCATTGGCTGCTTTTTCGTACCAAATAAAAGCATCTTTATAACTTTGTTCAACGCCTGTGCCACTTTCAAACATTACCCCCAGTGCGTGTTGTGCATTGGCGTAGTTTTGTAAGGCTGCTTTTTTATACCAGTAAAATGCTTTTTGTAAGTCTTGTGGTACTCCTTGCGCATTTTCGTACATATAGCCTAAATAGTATTGTGCCTCTTTTTGGTTATTGTTTGCTGATTTTTCAAACCACGGAAACGCGTTTTCATAGCTTTTGTCCATGCCTAAACCAAAATAGTGTAACTCCCCTATGTTATATTGTGCATACGCATCGCCCCAAAGTGCGGCTTGTTCAAACCAGTAGTGAGCTTTGCTGTAATCTTGTAACGCACCTACACCGTTTTTATACATAAACCCTAAGTTAAGTTGTGCTGTTGGGTTGCCTTGACTGGCTGCATTTTCAAACCAGTAGAGTGCTTCTGCATAATCTTGTTTAATACCTTGTCCTAAGTAGAACATCATTGCTAAATTGGTTTGTGCTGAGGGTTCCCCTACTTTAGATGCTTTTTTATACCAATAGGCAGCTTCGAGATAGTTTTTGCTCTCATACGCCATCATTCCTTGATTGTAATCATCAATGCTGTCTGAGAGCAGTAATGAGTTGAGCAAAAGAACAGAAGTTACAACTATTTTACGCATAATAAAACCTTTGAATATATTTTAGGCTTAACTATAATATAAATTAACTTTAAGGCGTTTAAAAGTAACAATCTTTTGCCTTTTTTGCACTTTTTTTGTATAAAAAACGGCATTTAGGGGGATTAATGGTTTTTTTAATGTTTATTACAATAAGTTAGGTCAATAGTACTAAATTGTGGCTTTTTTGGAACCTTAAATTTATTTAAGGCTTTTCTACGCTTTAATTTACTTAAATATACAATTAAATACTCAACATATATAACTTATATTCTTAAGATTGATCGAAATAAATTTCGATTTCCGAAGAGAGGTTTATAATCTTTTCGCATCAAAAGGGTACTCGATAGGGCTTTGAAATAGTAGTAAGTTATGGCTTTTTTGGAACCTTAAATTTATTTAAGGCTTTTCTACGCTTTAATTTACTTAAATATACAATTAAATGCTCAACTTTTATAACTTACATTCTTAAGATTTATCGAAATAAATTTCGATTTCCGAAGAGAGGTATTATTAAATCTGACTACCTTTATTGCTACCATTTTGCTATTAAGCTGTGGTATCTTTCCAAATTCATAGCAAATTTAAGCTATAGTTTTAAAATTTAAAAAACAAAAGAGAGGTTAAAATGGACAACTCAGGCAAAATTATTGTTTTCATTATTACATTTACTGCATCATTTATTACATGGAAGTTGGTCTATGACTTTTACAAACAACGGTTTCATAAAATTTTTGCTCAACTTATTGCAGTTATCACGGCTTCATTTATGCTTATGTCAAGTATGATACTTTTTGCCCCTTCTAATTATATTCGAGGAATAAGCCCAGAAGTTGAAATTACACCAACGGCAATTTTAAGCGTGTTAGGTATGGTAACGGTTTTATATGTTCTGTTTAAGTATATTTTAGTAAAAAAATAATGCTTTTCATTTTTGACAGAAACAATCCTAATCAGTTAATATTTTATATTATTCTTATTCTTTTTGCTGTTTTATTTGAGTATTTAGATCTTTTAAGTGCTCCTAAAACTATTGGAATTGGAATTTTAGCCGCTATTATTGTTTATGTTTTAAAAACTCTTATAGGGTGCAATTGCAATAAAAAAGAGTAGTTTTTTATTGCAATGCTTCTGCTGTTTTACTCTTTAATATTTTCCTCATTTAACCATGTGTGCAACTAAAGTTGCAATTAAGTGTTTATTGGATTTAATTCTTTTTTAATTCAACTTTAAAAGTTATATTGATAATAGTTTTCAATATAAGCTTAGTTTAAATTAATATTCATTATCATTTTAAAAAATTTAAAGGACAACTATGAGAAAAATTAGTTTAGTTACAAGTGCCGTACTTTTAAGCACTACTTTTGCTATTGCGGATTCAAATACTCTTAAAGAGGCATTTGCTAATGGAACAACAAGTGGAGACGTTAGTGCTTTTTATCAAAGACAAAGTAATAAAAACAACCCTACTGAGGGTTACAGTTCAGGTTCAGCTGGTTTAAACTATGAAACCGATGCTTTTTATGGTTTTAGTGCTTCTTTGGGTGCTAGAGCAAATCATAAATTTACTCAAAAAAACAAAGATGTTATTGATGCAGATGGAGTTGAGGGTGATTATAAACGAGCGTATCAAAACAGTGCTGTTATAAATGTTGCTGCACTAAAATATACTCACGATGATTTTTTTGTTTCACTGGGTAGACAAGAGATAGATTTAGAGTGGTTGGGTGATTATAATGAAGCAGTAGTTGCTGGTATTACGGCAATTCCTGATACTACTATAGTTGTAGGATATACAGACAGACAAGCAGAAATTGGGATTGATGTTGTAGAAGATTTTCACGAAGTTAGTAAAAAAGGGGCTTATGTTTTAGATGTTAAAAACAGTAGCATTGAAAACGTAGAGTTAAATCCGTATTTTTATTCTGTTCCTGATATTTCAAAGTTTTACGGGGTAAAAGTATCTTATGATAACGATATGTTTGGAGCAACGGCACACTATGCTAAGTCTAATGAGAACAGCAGAAATTTAGATGGATTTGGAAATAGAGTTGAAGACGGAGATATTTTAAATTTTGAGGGAAGATTTAATGTTGCAGGGGTTGCACTTGCAGCTGGTTATATTAAAACCGATAAAAAAGGAACAGGAAGTATGTCTGCTTATGGAGACAATATTAGCCCTTTTGAAGATGCGGATGGTCACAATATTTATGGGGAAGATGCAAAAACATACTATGGTTTAGTGGGTTATGAAATAGTAGGAATTGAGCTTGAAGCGGTATATGGTCAAACAAAATATGATGATGCTGGAACAAAGGCAAAAGAAGCTGAGTTAAACTTATCTGTTGGATATAACTTTACTGAAGAGTTGTCTGCGAATATTATGTATGTAAAATATAATGATAAAAGTGCTGCAAATGATGATTATAATAAAGTGTTAGCTAGCGTTTCTTACTCATTTTAAGCTTTTTTAGTTTGTGTACGTTAGCATAAGTTAGTGCGTTTTTAAGTTCTAAAAGAGAAGTTGTAGCTTTTGGAACTTAAAAAAAAGCAGGTGGAAATCTATTTTGTTCAATTTATGGAATGATGCTTGCTATACCGACCGAAATAAATTTCGGTTTCCGAAGAGAAGTTAATAATTTTAACAAAAACCCTTATAGTTTTCAAAAGCCTTTTGGATAATTGATAACTACTCTCAATATTAATAAAAATATAAGATTTCATTTGCTACTATTCTAATAACCATTATCATAAAGGATTTAAATGTCAAATCATATTGTTCTTGAAAATAAAATTGATTTAATCAAACCAACGGGTTGTACCTGCTAAGGAAATTGTATGAGTGTATTAGTTATAGGAGGCGACCAAATTTCACATATATCTTTGATGTTGCAAAATTTAGGTGCAAAAACAATTAACCATTGGGATGCTAGAAAAAAGTCTTCTGCTCCTAGAAAAAAGATTCCACAAGATACGAACTGTATTATTATGTTAACTTCATTTTTAAATCATAATGTTATGTATAAATATAAAAATGAAGCTAAAAAGCAAAATATCCCTTTTATTTGTGCAAAAAGAAGTATTTCTTGTGTCTATGATGAGTATGTGAAAATTATGGGGATTAGCAGTTGTAGCGAGTGTTATAGGGTGTGTGAACAGAAGAAAGTGTAGGAAAATATTAAGGCGTTTGCCTTAATATTTGTTTTGTGGTTATTGACAATTTTGACAAAGCCCATAAAGCTGCATGGAGTGGCTTGTTACTTTAAATTTGTTTTGTTTGGCTATTTTCTCTTGTCGTTTTTCTATTTCATCATCTATAAATTCAATAATTTTTCCGCACTGCGTACAAATTAGGTGGTCATGATGCTCTTTTGAGTTGCTTTCGTATTTTTTGCCCTCTGCTCCAAAAGCAATTGATGTAATTAAATCTACCTCTTCTAAAAAACTCAACGCTCTGTAAACGGTTGCAATTCCAATATTGGAGGTTGGTTCTTGTTTTTTTATTAAATTATAAATTTCTTCTGCGGTTAAGTGCTCTTGTGCGTGCATTAAAATTTTGAGTACAACTTCTCTTTGTTCTGTATATTTCAAACCTTTTTGTTTTACAATTTTTTTCAACTCATCTATAACTTGTTCGCTGTCGTGTATCATAAAGTTTGCCCTTAAAATTAATTAAAAAAAGTATAGCCAAAGTTTTTGAAAAAAACAATCAACACAATGGTTCTAAATTTCTGAGATTTTTTCTATCCCATAAAAAAGTATTACGAAAAATATAATTATTGATAAAATAGTTGCAAGAGTAGCTAAAAACATTATATATCCTTTATCTCTTTTGTTTTCTTGGAAATTTTTCTAAAAACAACGAATAATGCCATTAATAAAGAAAATATTCCTATTATGTCAATCCATGTCCAAATATCTAATTTATTAGATTCCAGTCTATTTATGGTTGTTCCTGTTAATAAAACGGCTGCTCCAAATAATAAGCTTAAAATAACTCTAAGAGTATTTAAAATTTCTTTTATTTCGTCTATTCTTGCCAACATAAACCTTTTAAGTAGAGTAATTTAAATTATATCAGAATTTACCCTAACAAAAAGAAGCCGTGCAATAGATTTGCTTGGATTTAGGGACAAAGTTGGATGTAAAACTTTGAATACAGGGCTTAATAATTATTAGAATATAATAAAATTTAATTAATTGATATGAATCAAGTCTATATGATTGTACTTTTATTATAATAATCATTATTAATTTATAAGGTATAGTATGAAAAATATAACCCTCGATAGCCTTAATAAAGGCGAAAGTGCTTTTATTTTAAAAGTAAACGCTCCACAAGCTTTAAAAGCTAGACTGAACTCGTTTGGTATTACTAAAGATGCCAAAATATCTTTAAAAGAGATAACACTAGCTAGAAACACTCTTGAAGTGTGTATTGATAACACAAAAGTAGCATTACGAGTTTCAGAAGCTTCACTTATAGAGGTGGAAAAATGTTAAAAGAAACTCCTTCTAATATTATAAAAATAGCACTTGTTGGTCAGCCAAATGTTGGAAAGTCAATGCTTATTAACTCCATTTCAAATGCCCGACTTAGAGTTGGGAATTTTTCAGGAGTTACGGTTGAAAAGCAAGAGATTGTCTTTAAATATAAAAACTATACTATTGAAATAACCGATTTACCAGGGGCTTACTCTTTAAACGATTATACATTAGAAGAAAAAGTAACCAAGGAGTATTTACAAAACTCCCCTTATGATATTATTTTAAATGTAATTGATTCTACGAATTTACAGAGAAATCTGTTTTTAACAAGTGAACTTTTGGCTTTAGATAAAAAGATGGTTATTGCACTGAATATGACCGATGAAGCTATCAATGAAGGTATGAATATAGATGTTGTGCAGTTAAGTAAAATATTGGGGAAACCTTGTGTTAAAACAAGTGCTGCTAAAAACAGAGGTATTATTAAACTTTTAGAAGCTTTGGTTGACAAACATCTTACTCCTAAAATTAAATCTAAACTTATTTTCTCAGCTACTATGGAAGAGGAGATTGAAAATATCTCTCAACTACTTTTAGATAAAGGGTTTAAATCTTCTATACACTACAGAGAACTGGCTATTAAACTCTTAAAAGAGGACAAAACAACTTATAAACGCTTTCACGATGAACCTATTTGGATAGAGCTGCAACACTGTTTAAAAAGTGCTTTTGAACACTTATATTTACACTATGGCACAAAAGATATGTATGATATTTTTGCTCAAGAACAAAGCGCTTTTGCCAAAGGAGCTGCCTTAGAAACATTGAGTCATAAAAAATCTTTAAAAGAAGATATTACTTCTAGAATTGACTCTTTACTGATACATAAATTTTTTGGTTTGCCTATTTTCTTCTTTTTTATGTGGTTACTGTTTCAAATAACTTTTGAAGTGGGAAATATTCCTATGGATATGATAGATGCTTTTTTTGCAAGCTTAATTGACAGCACTAAAAGCGTTTTAGGAGAAAATGAAATCTCTTATATGATAGCAGATGGAGCCATTGCAGGAGTGGGTGCTGTTTTACTTTTTGTTCCTAATATTGTAATTTTGTTTTTTGGAATTGCACTGCTTGAAACAACTGGTTATATGAGCCGTGTGGCTTTTTTACTGGATGGTTTTTTTCATAAATTTGGGCTTCATGGGAAGTCGTTTATCCCTTTAGTTACTGGTTTTGGGTGTTCTGTTCCTGCATATATGGCTGCACGAACTTTAAAAAATGAACGAGACAGATTGTTGACTCTTTTTATTATTGGGTTTATGTCTTGTGGGGCTAAACTTCCTATTTATGTTCTTTTTATAGGTGCGTTTTTTGGTACTGAAAATGCAGGAAATGTTCTGTTTTTAATCTATATTTCAGGAGCATTTTTAGGATTAATTGCTGCAAAGGTTCTTAAAATTGTTGTCTTTAAAAGTGAAGATGAACCTTTTGTAATGGAGATGCCAAAGTACAGAATGCCCTCTTTTAAACTTATTTGGCATACGGTTTCCAACCAAACTATGATGTATATGAAAAAAGCGGGTACTTTTATTTTAGCAGCATCACTGCTTATTTGGATTGCATCAAACTACCCAAAAAACAAAGAGTTTCAAGAGTTAATGAGTGTAAAAATAGAGCAAAGCACAAGTGAAGAAGAGAAAGCTAGCCTAAGCAATGAGTTAGCACTTTACCATTTAGAAAACTCCTATTTAGGAAAACTTGGACACTTTTCTGAACCTTTATTTGCCCCTTTAGGGTTTGATTGGAAGATGTCAGTAGCACTTGAAACAGGATTAGCAGCAAAAGAGATTGTGGTTTCAACTTTAGGAATTTTATATGGTTTAGGTGAAGATACTGATGAGAATAGCCAAACACTTATAGAAAAAATAAGAAACAATATACCTTTTGAAGCAGCGGTGTCCTTTATAGTGTTTGTTATGATTTACATACCTTGTTTAGCAGCATCTATGGTGTTTGCAAAAGAAGCTGGCGGTTGGAAATATTTAGGATATTTATTTGTGTTTACCACAGGAACAGCTTGGGTGCTTTCGTTTGTGGCGTATAATATAACAAAGTTTGTAGTATAGAGTTTCTATACTACAAATAAAAAGTTGGTTTATTTCAATTCAAAAGTTGTAGTTACGCTGTCTTCTTCATCGTAAACTTTAAAAGTCCATATCCCTTTTAGTCTTCCACTTATATATCTAAAGTCGTAGACAGAAGAGTGTCCTGCTGGGACAATTACTGTACGCTTACGCGTGCTTTCTCCATTTGGATTAATCCATTCAACTTCAATTTCTTTGTCTTGGGTTCCAATAGGTGAGGTATATTTACAAATAATTGAGTTTTCATCTTTTAAAATCAAACAATCTGCTTCTTTAGTCTCTTCTTCATGAAAATCATGTTCAGATGCCAATAAAAAAGAATTTAACAACACAGTTATAAAGAGAATTTTTTTCATTCCATTCCTTTTCTAGGAAAAATATTTTACAAATACAAAGCTGAATTATATCCAAACTTTTTGCTTTGTCAAACTAAACTATTGGCTTTGTGAATACGGTAACCAGATAGCTTTTTGTGTTAAAGAAGACCTATTAGTTAATATTTCAAAAGGAGAGAACTGCTCCTTATAGCCCATGCTAAAATGGTTTTTAATCCAATATCCTAAATATATATAGGGAATATTAAGCTCTTTTGCCACTTTTATTTGTGCTAAAATAGAGAATTTGCCTAAAGAATATTTTTCATAATCGTGGTCGTAATAGCAGTAAATAGAAGAGATGGCATTGGGCAAAATATCGGTAAGTGCCACACCTACTAACTTATCATCTTTTACATACAAAAACTCTTGTGCGAAATCGGCTTTTCCTTCCACATATGAGCGTTGATATTCTGATGGAGTAATAGGATTATAAGGCCAATCTTTTTTTTCATTCATATTTTCATGATATTTATCGTATAAATTGAGGTGCTCAAGCGACAGTGATGGGGGCTGAATATATAAAGCGGTATCTTTATTTTTATTTAAAATGCGTCTGTCTGATTTGGAAAATTTGTAATTATTAACATCTATTCTAGCAGAAATACATTTGGTGCAGTTTTTGCACTCTGGTACAAAATGCATTTGTCCAAAGCGTCTCCAACCGTGTTCGAGCATATTTTGATACTCTTCTTGTGAGCATTGACTTAGGTATTTGTACCGCATATCTGATATTTCATCGTCAAAATAAGAACACTCTTTGTTCTCTTCAAAAAATTCTACATTTTCTTGTATAATTCTCATAATTACTCGTTGATTTTCTCTTTTATCTCTTTAGATAAATGTGAAATTTTTGTAATTTTTTGAGTTAAACTCATGTTATCATCAAGTAAATGTTTAACAAAAGCTGAACCCACAATTACGCCATCAACCCCTTTAGCTTTATCTTTGGCTGTTTTTTCATCTACTCCAAATCCAATATAAATCGGTGTTGGAGAGAACTCTCTAATATTTTCAATAATTTGTGTTAAGTCTTCACTTTGACCGCTTCCTGTAATTCCTGCGTATGCCACTAAATAGATAAATTTTTGAGCATCTTTAACTAGTGTTTGAATTCTTTCTTTAGTGTCTGTTGGAGCTACAAAACTGATTAACGCTTGATTGTATTGTGCAAATAACTCTTTGTACGCTATTGCTTCTTCGTGGGGTAAATCAGGAATAATTGAGCCTTGAACACCTAACTCTTGTGCTTTTTTTACAATATTTTCCATGCCTTGGTGGTAAAACATATTCATATATCCCATCCATAGTGTCTCTATTTTAGGCGATATTTGTTGAGATACTTCAAATAAATCTTTGAGCTTAAACCCTTTTTCTAAACTGATTAAATTGGCTTTTTCAATTACAGGACCATCTGCTACGGGGTCGGAAAAAGGAATTCCCAGTTCTAGAATATCGACACCATTTTGTGCCATACTTGAGCATAAATCCACGGTAAAATTGTTACTTGGAAACGAGGTGGTAATATATCCTACTAATTTTTTCAATGTAAATCCTATACTTTTTACTTAATAAGCATATATTCTATCAAAAATAAGTATAATATTATCTTATTATTTTATCAATTTTTATGTAAGGATTATTTATGAGCATAACCAACAATGAACCATTTAAAGAAAAAATAACCATTTCAAAAATAAAAAAAGCAAAGAATATTAAAAAATTAACCATGATTACTGCCTACGATGCACTCTTTGCCAAACTCTTTGAAAATGAAGTCGATATGATTTTAGTAGGGGACAGTTTAAATATGTCATTTGCTGGAAAACAAGACACCTTAAGTGCCACACTAGAGCAGATGATTTACCACACACAAGCTGTTTGCAACGGCGCTCCAAAGGCGTTTGTTATTTGTGATATGCCGTTTGGAAGCTATATAAATGAAACAAAAGCGTTAGAAAACTGCATTAAAGTCTACGCCCAAACCAACGCAGCTGCTGTAAAAATTGAAGGGGGAGAAGACAGAGCGTATATTGTAAAACACCTCACTTCAAACTCAATTGCAGTTGTGGGTCATATTGGTTTAATGCCTCAGTATGTACGAAGTGAAGGCGGTTATATTGTACGAGGAAAAACTCAAGAAGATATTGAGCAGCTAATTCGCGATGCCAAAGCCATAGAAAAAGCAGGTGCATTTTGTATTGTTCTTGAGGGCGTAAAAACCCAAGCCGCAAAACAGATCACAAAAGCCGTAAATGTACCCATAATTGGCATAGGTGCAGGAAATGTAACTGACGGTCAAGTGCTTGTTTGGTCAGATATGCTAGGCTTTTTTCAAGAGTTCAAACCCAAATTTGTAAAACGCTTCCTAGAAGGTGGCGATTTAGTAAAAGAAGCCATAAAGTCCTACAGCAAAGAAGTTCAAGACAGCACATTCCCTAGTAAAGAAGAAGAGTACTAAAATGAACCCAATTTTTCATTTTTCATTTTTCATTTTTCACTTTAAAGCAAAGTTTTAACATGGAGCGTTTAGTAGAAGTTGAACAAATCTCTTTCGAAGAGAACAATCAAGAAGCCAGTTTACGCCCCTCTTCTTGGGAAGATTACATTGGTCAAGAAAAAATAAAAAAAAACTTACGGGTTTTTATAGATGCCAGTAGAAAAAGAAATGAAGCACTAGACCATATTTTGTTTTTTGGACCACCAGGGCTTGGAAAAACCACTTTAAGCTACTTAATTAGCCATGAAATGAACTCCAATATTAAAATAACCGCAGGTCCTATGATTGAAAAAAGTGGAGATTTGGCGGCTATTTTAACCAATTTAGACGAAGGCGATATTCTGTTTATAGATGAAATTCACCGTTTAAGCCCTGCTGTGGAAGAGATACTTTACCCTGCTATGGAAGATTATAGGCTTGATATAATAATTGGTTCAGGTCCTGCTGCTCAAACGGTTAAAATTGACCTACCTCGTTTTACACTCATTGGTGCAACCACACGAGCTGGAATGCTTTCTAGCCCTTTACGAGAGCGGTTTGGAATGCACTTTAGAATGCAGTTTTATAACGACGAAGAGTTGGCAAAAATTGTTCAAAAAGCCTCTGTAAAGCTTGATAAAGTGTGTAAAAATGATGCGTGTGATGAAATTGCACGAAGAAGCCGTGGAACGCCACGAGTTGCTTTACGACTGTTAAGAAGAGTTCGTGATTTTGCTGAAGTTGAAAACGAAAAACAAATTGGTTTAAAACGGTGCCAATTTGCTTTAAAGGAACTAGGAGTCAACGACAAAGGCTTCGATGAAATGGATTTAAACCTTCTTGAACTGCTTATTTCCAACAAAGGAAAACCTATGGGGCTTTCAACCATTGCAGCTGCTTTGAGCGAAGATGAAGGCACCATTGAAGACGCTATTGAACCTTATTTACTTGCCAATGGGTATATTGAAAGAACCGCCAGAGGAAGAGTTGCTAGCGTTAAAAGTTATGAACTGTTTCGTTTAACTGCTCCTAAATCAAAAGAAGAGGAAGGGCAACTTTTTTGAAACCTCAACATTTTTTGTTTGCCATTGCCACCTTGGTGCTGTACTTTTTAGCTGATTTGTTTGAACCATTTTTAAAAGCAATTTTAGTGGCATTGTTACTTGTTGTTGCTACAAGTAATTTGCACAATTTTATTTATGCCAAAATAGGCAACCGTTTAATTAGCTCTTTTTTTGTAACTCTTTTTTTAGGAGCGGTATTTTTTATTCCATTGTTGTATTTTATTTTCTCTTTTGTTAATTACATTAACCATCTTGATAAACAAACCATTGTGGAGGTATACAACTTTTCATTGGCTTTTGTAGAAGATTTACCCAATGAATATGCCTTTATTAAAGAGTATTTACAACAATCCTTAGCGCAAATAAATATTGCTAATATGTTTGACAAAACCATCTCTTTTGGTGCATTAGTAGGCAAAAACTCGGCAAAGTTTATGATTGATATGTTTTTAATATTAACTTTTTATTTTTTTATGCACCTTTACAACAGAGAGTTTTCTAGCTTTATTATTGAACTTATTCCTTTAAATTATGAAGAGAGTAAAACACTGTTTTTTGAATCGGCCAATGTTATGAGCATTGTTTTATACTCTATTTTAGTAACTGCTATTTTCGAGGGCTTACTCTTTGGTGTGTTTGTTGGTTTTTTTGGTTATGACGGAGTTTTATATGGGGTTTTATATGGTTTTGCTTCACTCATTCCTATTATTGGGGGTACTATTATGTGGTTACCTATTGTGCTTTTTGAGATATTTTCAGGCTCTATTTCAAATGCTATTTATATTGCACTTTATTCAATTATAGTTATTTCTATTATTGCTGACACATTTATAAAACCAATGATTATTAAATATATCAATAAAAAAGTAGTTAAAACTCCCACTGCTGTAAATGAGTTGTTAATATTTTTCTCAATCATAGCAGGACTTTCAACGCTTGGATTTTGGGGGATGATAATAGGACCAGCACTGGTTACTTTTTTTATCTCTATTATGCAACTGATTAAAAAATATAATAAAACAGTAAGAAAGAGTTAGTAATTGGTGGCTGGTGTTTGGTGACAGTTTGTTCTTATTTTAAATCTTGCAACGATACTGCCTTAAACAAGTTTAAGGTTCCAAACCCTCTTCGGAAACCGAAATTTATTTCGGTCGGTGCTTGTTTTTGTAGCGTTAAGCGTTGAGTTTTAAGTGTTAAGATTTTAGTTATTAGGCTTTTAAATTTTCTTTTGGTTTCACTCTTGTTTTAAGACCGCCTGAAATCTTGTGCTTGCCACTCTCTTTGAGAAATTTCAGATTCCAAAAGTCACATCTTTTCACCATTTTCCAACTCTCCCTCATACGCTGCAATTCCATGTTCTAAATTACAAACCGTTTGAAAACCTGAATCTCTTAAAATATTTTGACAATACGCACTTCGGCTTCCAATATGACAATAAACAATCATAGGAGTATCTTTTTTATTTTCTAATTGCTCTAAAGATTTGTAAAAAGAAGTAGTAGGAACTAAGTAATCGCACCCTTTAATTCTAGCCCCTACCCACTCCATCCACTCTCTTACATCTACTAAATTAAACTCAATAAGTTTCTCTTCTCGTGCTTGTAATAACTCTTCTAATTCATTTGAGTTAATATTCTTTTTTTGCAATAATACTTCGCACTCTTTTTTTGTTAAGCCTGAAGTCTTAGTTGCTTCAGTCTCTTGCATTTCGTCTTTAATCGCATTTTCTTTGGCAAATTCAGGAGTGCAAAAAATACCACAATGACATCTGCCACTTTTGGGGATTTCCTCTTCTAAAGCAGGTTTACAAGGACAAACTCTGTTATTGGCATCATTTTGCTCCTCTTGCGTTTCTCCTATTACCATAAAACAAGGGCAAAATCGTTTTCCATATATAATTTGATTTCTGGTTAATCCTTGTTGAGTTGAAGTATTAACATCGTTTTGTGGGTTATAGACAAACCCAAATTTTTCACAGACTTTATCAGTAAAATTTTCAGTTAGTTTTAGTTCATTTATAAACTCAATTGAGTTCACATCTATTTTTTGTATCATAAGAAAACCTTATACTATTTTTCAGGAATTATAGTCAAAAATATTGAAATTTAGATTAGTTTAGTTTAGTTTTTAAATTTCTTTTTTATATTTAATATTTGATTAAGCACAGGTCAAATATAATTTAGTATAGTAATTATACAATAAAGGTATGTTTTGGACTTTGAATTTGATATAAATAAGAGTTATGGCAATCAACAAAAACATGGCATAGACTTTTTAGAAGCACAAAAATTGTGGCACAACCAATATTCTGTCATCGTTCCTGCTAAAAATATTGAAGATGAACCAAGATATGCTATTATAGGATTTATAGATGAAAAATGTTGGGTTGGTATTTTTACCATTCGCCATTTTCAATACAGAATTATTAGCGTTAGAAGATGCAGAAAAAATGAGGAGAGCCAATATGAAAGCAAATGAATTTGATGCACTCTTTGAAAAAGAGGATATTTCTAAACATTTAGATTTATCAAAAAAAACAAATGTCGCTGATTTTGAAAAAAGTGTAATTAAAACAAAAAAAATCAATGTAGATCTTCCTGAAAATATCTTATTTTTAATCGACAAAGAAGCAAGTAAAATAGGCGTTACAAGACAAAGTATTATTAAAGTATGGTTAGCCCAACGACTTAAAACCGAATACCAAATATAAATAATGAGTTTGAAATGTTAGGCTCACCAAAAAGGTGAGCCATCATAAAGTATTTTAAATATCCTAAAACACCCACCCTGCTTGAACTAGCACTCTGTTATTATATTTATCTTGTGAACTAACTTCATGAGCAATATTATGTGCTAAGTGAGTATTAACAAAAAAATCTTTATACGAACCATAGTACCCTACTCCAAAATCTTGTAAAGTAATAGATTTTTCATCTGAAAAATTATTACTCATATATACACGACCTATATCATAAAAAGCAGAGACTCTACTGTTTAATCCTAAAAAGACAGGCAAAGTATAGAAAAGTTCACTGTTATAAATATATCCATTTTCAGCACTTTGTTCACCATCTGGGTAAAACTTAACACCATTAATCCCACCTGTACTTAAATCTTGACTTCCATCTAGATTTTTATCTCCAAAAGCATATTGCATTTGTAAAGAGTTTTCCCACTTTATATTTTCCAGTAAATCTATATCTTTACCAAGTTCAACATTTATTTTTGAGAAATTTCCTTGCGTATTTGCCCCATTTTTATCATCTGTTTTATCAGCTTTTTCTTTAAAATTCAAATCACCAAAAGTTAGTGACACCCCTGCTCGTGTTTGAGAATTTTTACTCCAAAGCAAGCTATCTTTTGTGTAATCCAACCCTAAAGTTGCTACATAACTATCTTTTTTAACAACAGAGTTTGCACTTTGGATTTCATCTTTCATTTTATTATATGAAACTTCTCCATATGAATTAAGATTTTCTAAACGTGTTCGTATAATTGGGTAAGAAACACGTGCAGTTATACTATCAGATGTTCCAACGGCATCTAGTTCTTTATAACTGCTTCCTAAATCATAAGCAGTTTTAGAGTATTTAATTTCTCCTCTTGTTCCATTTGGATGAATAGGAAAAGCGTATGATAGTTGCCCACTTAAAAGCCCCTCTTTTTCAGAAGTCATAGCAAATGCTGAGATTTTATCTCCTATTTTAAAAGGAGAATTAAAATCTATTCCAGCCATAATTCGGTGCTTTCCTGTATATTGTGAGCCGTAGTTATCACCTATTACATAACCGTTATAAGCTTTAGTAGCTTCGGTTCCTATTACAAAATCACTTGTACCTACTTCTTCACCTGGTTTTACTTCTGCTTTATTAACTTGCACTCCTGGCATATCGTTAATAATTAGCATAGCACGTTCTAGTGTATGGCTTGAAACGATGTTTTTGTCTTTAATATCATCTAAAACAGCTTGAACCATAGTGTCTTTAACTCTTGAGTTATTTTCTAAATTAAATTTTCCATAGTTTCCCTCAACCACATTTATTTTTAAACCACCATTTTGAGTGAAAATATTTTGTTCAGGAATATACGCTCGTGCTACAAAATACCCTTTTTCTCTGTACTTTTTAGTAATAGAGCTAGTAATTTCTTGAATTTGGTTAAAGCTAAGCTCTTGGTTTTCAAAAGGAGCTACAAGGGCTTTAAGTTCCTCGTTGTTTAAATGAACAGCACCATTAATTAAAAACTTTTTTACCTCTATTTTTTTACCATCTTCAAACTCTTTTGGAACTTGTTGTTCTTGTTGTTTAATCTTTGGTATCTCTTTTTTTTCTCGCTCAATCTTTGGAGGTTGTACCTCTTTTAACACATCCCCAATTTTAGGCACAGTTGGGCTTGCCATCAAACTTGTTGCTACTACACTTGATAATATTACTATATTTTTTAGTTGTTTATTTAATTTCATTTTTTAGATTCTCCTTAATTCTTATCTGCTACATAAAACTCTTGCTCAACCCCTTGTGGTAAGCTTACCCCACCATTTACTAGTTCAATAATAGAACTATTTGAAAGTGGAACTCGCACTTCTTGACCATCTACTCCTGCATCTATTTGCATCTGTCTGGCTTGGCTTAGGCTTACTCTTTGAGTAGATTGACCCTCTATTGGTTTTGAAACAATCATTTTATTTTCACCTTGAGTAAAAACAACATTGACATTTTTTCCTGCGTTATTTGGGGTTGTGGTTTCAACTTGAAATGTTGGTACATTTACTTTTGTGGCTTCTTTATTTACTATTGCTATAATTATTTTATCTACTTCTTTTTTTTGTTCTTCTTTTTTTATTTCCTCATCTTTTTCAGGAGTTGGTTTTGGATCTATTGGCTTTGGATCTGGTGTTGGATCAACTGGATCTGGTGTTGGTGGTGTTGGGTCAGGATCTGGTTTTGGATCAACTGGGTCTGGCTTTACTGGGTCTGGTTTTACTGGGTTTGGTGTTGGATCTGGTGTTGGGTCTGGTGTTGGGTCTGGTGTTGGGTCTGGTGTTGCACCTTTAGTTCCTATTACCCAT
>JBAYYP010000042.1:0-17248 GCA_041672955.1 Arcobacteraceae bacterium | reverse complement strand
ATAAAATTAATTTAGACTTAGCAATTAATATTACGCCAAATAATATAAATGAAATTGAAACTGAACTAATTATTTTTTTGGAAGAATTATCATACAAACAACTTAACATAAGATTAAATTATCATATGGATAGAGAAGGGTTTGCAGTCAATTTAAGTGATGACTATTTTACTTTCTATCAAGACAATAGAGAGAAAATTAAGAGACTTATTTTGAATTTAATAGATAAAGGCTTATACGATACATCAGAAAAAGAAAAATTTAAACAATTAAGAAATTGTGGAATTGGTTTAAGTTTTGGAGTAAATTCAAATGGAGAAATATATCCTTGTGATAAATTATATAAATCATATGGAAATATAAAATATGATAATTTAAATATAGTGTCAGAAGAATTTTCAAAATTAAATGAAGCTACTGAAATTGACAAAATGAATTTTTGTAAACTTTGTGATTTACGACATATTTGTAATGGTGGCTGTAGAATTGATAATGTAATTTCAACAGGTTCATATATAGTGCCATTATGTTCAGAAGATTATAAACTTAAATTGTATGAAAAAATGATATATAAGTTTTAAAGTATGAAAAAGAATAGCTCTTATATTGGTATTGAAACAAACAATTTAAAAAATATAGATTTTACATTAGCGCATAATCATATCTCACTTATTATGGGAGCAAGTGGAAGTGGAAAATCATCTCTTGCAATAAATACAATTTATAAAATAAGTTTAAATGAATTAAGCCAACTTATGAATTTAAAAGAATCACCATCAATGTATACTATAAAAGAGTATCAAAATATATTACCAAGCATTGCATTATTGCAAGAAAACTATAATAAAAATCCAAGGTCAACTATAGCTACATATTTTAAGATAGATATTTTTTTTAAAAGGCTATTTGCCCAAACTAATCAAGTTTCTACTTCTATGTTTCAATTTAACAAATATGAAACATCTTGTAAAAAATGTTTAGGGTTGGGTTCTACACTTTCTCCTGATTTAAAAAAGATAATAGATTATGATATAAAAATAAAAGATATTCCTTTTAAAAACTGGAAATCATCATACGCTAATTATTACTTACAGTTAATTAAATTGTATTGTAAAGATAATGATATTAATATTGAACACAAGTTTAGTGATTTAGATGATTTATCAAAAGAAAAATTATTATATAGCACTAGCGATGTAAAATATAAAATTAATTATAAAGTTGGCAGCAGAAAAAGAGCAAAAACTTCTAAATATATAAGTCCAATTAATGAATTAAAAGAACAATCAAATCCAGCAGAACGAGAAAAAAGGTTTTATTCTGAGCAAGTGTGTACTTTTTGTAATGGATATAGATTCTCACCAAAAGTATTATCATATAAAATTTATGAAAAAAACATAGGCGAATTATATAATATGGATATAGAAAGTTTACAAATATGGATATTAAGTAAAAAAAATTATTGGGGAAAGTCAAATACTGAAAGTATTTCATTTAAACAAATACTATCTTTTATAGAAAAAATGATTGAATTAAATCTTGAATATATAAATTTAAATAGAGCTATTCCTACCTTATCTGGTGGAGAATTACAAAGATTAAGATTTTCAAAAGCAATAAATTCACAATTTTCTAATTTTCTTTATATTTTTGATGAACCATCATCAGGATTACACCCTAATGAATGGGAAGACATACTTAATGCTATTATTAAAATAAAAAATAAAAACAATACTATTATAATTATTGAACACAATAGGGTATTTAAAAGTATTGCTGACAAAACATTTATTTTAGGTGGAGATAATGGCGGGGAGATAATTGAAAATTCTAAAAATATAACTAATGATATTAATTTTAAATATAGTTTTTTTGAATCCAATGAACAAGCTTCAATAAAAAATGAAACATATAATAATATAAAAAATTTATCTACTTCAATACAAGTAGAAAATACATTAACTGTAATTTGTGGAAAATCAGGTTCAGGTAAAACATCTTTTTTAAAATGGATACTTCCAAAATATTGTAACAACCCAACATATTTAGACCAATCCCCATTGAAAGGAAATAATTATTCAATATTATCAACTTATTTAGGTATATTTGATGAAATTAAAAAATTGTATGCAGATGAAACTAAATTAGATATTGATTACTTTTCATTTCATCACTCTTCTGTAGGTAAATGTATTAGCTGCAATGGTACAGGTTTACTCAAAGATGAAATTGATAATACTAATATAATTTGCCCAAATTGTAATGGTAAACGCTTTTCAAAACTAACATTAAAATCTAAAGTTAATGATATGAATATATATGAATTATTAAATTTAACAATAAATGATTTAATCCAAGTTATTCCTAAAGAATTAAAAAAGACCCATAAAGTATTATCATTCTTACAATATATAAATTTAGGTTATTTATCTTTATTTAGAGAGGTTTCTTCAATTTTCAGGGGGGAAGCACAAAGAATTAAAATCTGTAATATCTTTTTTAAATACAAAAGGTCAAGAACTTTTTTACTAGATGAACCATTTAGAGGTTTAGATTATAATAGTAAATATAAGTTAGTTCAATTCTTGTATCAAATTATTAAAGAAGGGAATACTATTTTTGTTGTGGAACATGATATTATTGCTATTAAAAACTCTTCATATATTATAGAATTTGGTCCAAAGTCAGGGATACATGGCGGAACCATCTTGTATAATGGTAAAAAAGATGATATTTATAATTCACCACAATCAATCATAAAGCGATATTTATAATTTTTTAAGTAAATAACTTAAGTGAATTTCACTTAAGTTTTGATATAATCTAATAAATTTACGGTAAGGATTTTATCATGCAAACATTAACAGTAAATATTCAAGATAATTTTGTTCAAGATTTTTTAACTATTATTGACCACTATAAAGACAAAATTCAACTTCAAAAAGATAAAAATCTAGAATATGACCCATACTTTTATGAAAGAAAAAAACAATTACAAAAAGATATAAATGATATTGACAATGGTAAAGTTAAGATGATTAGTAATGAAGATTTTTGGGATGCAATAGATAGCTTTACTGAATCTTTGCAAAAATGAAAATCATCCATAAGCCAACTTTTTCACAACAATTAAAACAAATTATAGAATACATCGCGCAAGATAAACCTACTGCAAGTATGAATTTTAAAAATAAGCTAAAAGAAAATATAAACCTCATTCCAAATAATCCATATCAATATGAACAATCACAATATTTTGACAATAAAAACATTAGAAATATGACATTTAAAAAACATACGATAGTTTACAGAGTAAAACCTATAAAGCAAGAGATAGAAATTTTAAGAATTTTCAATAAAAACAAACCGTCATAGCCGTTCAGATACAACAAAACATAGGAACACAATAAATTATCTATCGGCAATTTATGGTTCTATTCAACTGTTATCATAAGAATTCAACTTCTGCTTTAATACCAAATTAAATCTAAATTTAGTACAATATAATATCTTTCTATTAAAAGGTGGAAAATATGTATTTAAGTCAAGATATAAAACCAATTAGTTATCTAAAATCAAAAACAGCTGATGTTATAAATAGTGTAAACGATAATCAAAGAACAATAATTATAACACAAAATGGTGAAGCTAAAGCGGTTGTTCAAGATATTAAGAGTTATGAAAATTTACAAAATTCTTTAAATTTATTAAAATTAATTGTTCAAGGTGAAAATGATATTGAAAATAATAACACAAGTGAACAAGAAGAGATGTTTAAAACTTTAGAACAAAAACTATTTGGATCTTGTGAAGCGAAGCGGTCACTTTAGTGATCACTCTCTTTGAGAAAATCAAATGAAACATACAATCCCTCATGAACAAGGACAATTTGAAGTCATCTGGTCAAAAAGTGCTGAATTTGATTTAGAATTAATTATAGAATATATTAAAACTGATAGTTTAACTATAGCAAAAAAAATATTTTTTGAAATTAAAAAAGAATGTAACAACTTATATTATTTTCCTCAAAGAAAAAGAATTGTACCAGAACTACAACAAATTGGTATTTTAAAATATAGAGAAATCATCCATAAAAGGTGGAGAATAATATATAAAATTGATAATACAAAAGTTTATGTTTTAATAGTCGCAGACTCAAATAGAAACTTAGAAGATATATTATTTCAAAGATTAATTGATAGAAAATGATAACAAAACACAAAAATTCCGGAGACAGTTTACCTAATTACAAAAGTGTTTAAGAAGTTTCAGCAATATAGGGTCTTATCTCTCTATGATTAAATAAAATTATTGACATGAATAGATTAAAAAAATAGAAAATCAGGACAAAAGTGAAAAATGAAGATAGTAAAGTATACTGTCCCCGAAATATGATACTTCGACAATAATTAAATATGTTCCAGATAAAAAAGAAACGTTTGATACCTTGCTTTTCAACTTAGACGTTATACTCACCAATACATATATTGACAATGTAAATACAAAAAAGCTATAATAAAGCATCTAAACAAAAGGCACTGTTTTGAAGTTTGAATGGAGTGAAGAAAAAAGTAAACTAAATATTGAAAAACATCAAATAAGTTTTGAAGAAGCTAAAGAAGTTTTTTTAGACCCTATGCATATTTCAAAATTAGACCATCGCTTTAACTATTTTGAAGAAAGATGGGTAACATTAGGAACATCAACTCAAGATAAGATTTTAGTAGTTGCTAATATGTTTTTCGATGAAAATGGTGAAGAGATTATTAGAATAATAAGTGCAAGAAAAGCAAATCAAAAAGAAAGGATTTTTTATGAGCAACATTAAACAAAGAGAAAAATTCGATGAGTTTGAGATGAAAGATGAGTATGACTTTACAAATGGTGTTCGAGGTAGATTTTATGAACCTAAAAAGATACCAGTTTCACTAAGGTTGGACAATGATATAATCTTGTTTTTTAAAAAATTAGCAAGTGAAAAAAAAGTACCCTACCAAACACTCATCAATGCTTTTCTTAGAAAAGAATTACAGTCTGTATAGCAAAACTTTTTAGCCAATAAATGTCTTAACGGTCATTTATTGGCTAATAAAAAAAGGTCAGACCCTAAATTGGTTTTATTAATTACACTTAACCTCAAATAAAAACAAACTATTAGAAAGAGAAAAAATATAATACTTTCTTAATACATCAAATATTGTTATTTTGATAAACTTTATGATAAAATCGTCTCAATACGTAGTATATTTCACATATTTTTATGAACTTAGGAAATTAAATGACAAAAAAATACTTACTAATTGGCGTTCTTCTTTTTCTTTTTGCAGGGTGTAGTGCTGGAGAAATACAATCATTTACAACTGCTGCTTTAAGTAAAGACCCTTCTTCTACTTTTAAAGTTTTAGCAACAAGCAAGGCCATTGGCTATAGTGCAAACCCCGATAAACTTAAAAGTGATATTAAAAAAATAGCAAATCTTGACAAAGTAATTAAAGAGTTTATTAATAGTATCTCAAAAGAGTGGGGTGAAGAAAATGTTGAAATTCCTAAACAAAAAGAGTATGTTAAATATATTGACAACTATAAAAGCAGAGCGTTGATTGATTTTGATAAAGGTATTATTACAGTAGAAACACTTACAGAAGAAAATCCTAAAAAAAGCTTAGAAAATGCAATTATAACGACTCTTTTACTTCCAGATGACCCACGAGCTGTTGACCTTTTTGGTTCATCTGAAGTTAAATTAGGTGGAACTCCCTATCTTTTAGGTGAAGTTAAAGATGACCAAAATAAAGAGATACGACACGAGTGGAGAGCCAAAAGATATGCAAATTTTTTATTGGAAAACAATTACAAACAAAAAACAATTTCTAATGATGGTAAAACTCAAAAAGTATCTTATGTTACTATTCCTATGATAAAAGGACATGCTGGCATACGAGTTACAAAATTTAAGCCGTATGTTCAAAAATATGCAAAAAAGTTTAATGTGAGTGAAAATCTTGTTTATGCAATTATCCAAACCGAGAGCAACTTTAATCAGTTTGCAGTTAGTAGTGCAGGTGCTATTGGTCTTATGCAAGTTGTGCCTACAAGTGCAGGAAAAGATGCATATAAACACGCAAAAGGAAAAACTAGTACCCCAACTAAAGAGTATCTTTTTAATCCATCAAATAATATAGAACTAGGAAGTGCCTACATACAAATCCTAAATGAAAAATATTTAGAAGCTATTTTAAACCCTATATCTAGAGAATATTGTGTAATTAGTGCGTATAATACGGGAAGTGGAAATGTATTTAAAGCGTTTAGTTCCAACAGAAGCACGGCTGCTAATATTATAAATCAGAAAAAACCTTCTGAAGTATATGAGATTTTAAGAAATAAGCTTCCTTATGAAGAAACAAGAAGATATTTGCTCAAAGTGGTGAATTATAAGAAAGATTTTATAAATATTTGATAGTAAAACTACAGAATATTTGGGTTCTAAGTTAATAATAAAATAATATTCCGGAACTGTAACTAATTTTCTGATAGTATATATACAGAAAAAAATAGAGAATTCAATCGGTATATCGACAATAATTCTGAATCGGTTAAGTTGAGTAACTCTTTTTCTCCACTTAGATATTTTTATAAACTAACAAATGAGTCAAACGCACACTTGATTCTATCTGGTAAATCTTTGACATCTAGATTCATATAATCGGTTTGAATTTTGTATAAAAGTATGTTGTCTAGCTTAAATTCAAAAATAATATGTCCTGCATAGAGCTTGGCATCTTTATTTTTCTTGTTTTTATCTTCTTTGTCATTTTCATAAACGGTGTAGTTAATATTTAGATTTTTATCGTGTTGTATGGAATTATCATTGGAAGCATTGAGATAATTTTCAATCTCTTTTTTTATCATTAAATCAACATCTTCTGAAGATAAAATATTAACCAAATGACTTCTCATATGAACAGAATAATCTATTTTTCCTTGTAGGGTGTAGGCTTTTTGTTTTAAAAGTTCAATGCCTTCTTTTATAGAAGCGGAGGAATTGATTTTTTCAAAGGTAATAGTTTTTTCTTGGCAAGCGATTCTTTTAGGTTTTTTCTTTTTACTCATTTCAGTAAATAGACCGTACATTAGAAAAACTACAATAAGCCCAATAGCAATATAGAATATTTTTTTCATTTGTTTTCCTTATGATAATATAATTATAACTTTATATTATCATAATTTTTATTAAATAATTAATATAAGATTTAATTATATTAATCCAATGAATCAAGAGCAATTTCTAATACGCTAAATTTCTCATTGGAACTCTTATTTTGAACCTCATTACCAATTTCAATTTGGTTTTTATCAACTTTTTGTTGAACTAAATAATTAACAATATTTTCTGTTCGTTTTAAGGCTAAAGTTTCAAGTAAAGAGGTATCAATACTCTCTTTTTTAATTAAGATTGTTTCCAGTTCTTGTTTATAAAGACGTTGATTTAAAACTTTTTCTTGAGTATATTTTGCTTCTATTGATTTAAGATTATTTTCAAGCTTTGTATAGAGGGCTTCTAAGTAAGCAGTATACTCTTTTGCATACTCCTCTTCTTTTACTTTTTCAAGTGCTTTTGTTGTTTTCTCTTTAAAAGAGAGAGTCTGAAGGGCAAATAAATCATTTTTTCCATCATAAACTGGATTCATTTTGATTACAAGTTTGGTACGGCTTTGTAAAATTTCAGTAATTTTGTCTAAGGGTTCTTTTTGCATTGCTGAAATATTGGCTTCTCCAAAATAGAAAGGAACAGAGTTAATTTCATCTTCTCCAAAACCAAAAAGAGAACCTAAAAGAGAAAAGGGTGCAGTAATAGCTTTTGCTAATAAGTTAGTAAAAGCTTGCCAAATAATGGGGGCAACACTAAATTCTGGATTATCTAAATCCCCTTTTAAAGGTAATTTTAAATCAATTACTCCGTTTCTATCTTCTAAAATAGCAATGGCCAGTTCAAGTGGTAAGTTTAAAGCCTCTTCACTTTGAATTTTTTCACCCAATTTTATTTTGCTAATTACAAGATTATTTTTGGCTTCTAGTTTGCCTTTTTCTATAAAATAACTTAAATCTAAAGTAAGTTTTCCATCATCAATTTTTCGACCTACAAATTTTCCTGAGTATCCAGAAAGGTCATTTAAAGCAATATTGTTAAAATCTATTTTTAAGTCGCTGTAACTTTTAAAATCGTTATAAACTAAGTCACCATTGATTTTCATATTCCCATATTTGCCAATATTTCCATTGAGTTTAATAACACTTGGTTTTGTACCTTTGGTATTTAGTTGCGACACAAAGCCAGAAATATTATGATTTTCTATTTTAAAAGCAAGAGGGAGCGTTAAATCTTCAAAGGTCATAGTTCCATTTTTTATGGTTAAAGGGCCAAAATTTAATAGAAGTGCATCTGTTTTGGGAGAATTTAACTCTTCTTTTTGCTTTTCTTCTTGGGTATTACTATTCGATGGTTTCATTAAATTGGCTAAATTAAATCCACTGTTTTTATCTATTTGAATAAACGCATACGGTTCTTTCATATCTACACTAGCAATGGACAATTGATTTTGCGCTTGATTAAACTCAATATTTTTTGCTTCAATAGCTTGAGCTTTAATTATAGGTTCTTTTAAATGGTTAATAACAACTTGATTTAAAGAGCTGTTTGCTTGTGCTATTAAGGTGTTGTTTTCATAATTTATATTGCCTTGAGCTGACAATAAAGCAGATTGAATCTCTATAAAAGTACTTTGAGACAAAATAGGATTGAGTAAATTTAACGCTAAATTTTCTAAATTGAACTCAATTTTGGCATCAAGTGGGTCAAGATAAACTATAGAATTGGTTTTAAGCGTTGAATTGTTAATTAAAAGAGTGAAATCGCTTTGTAAGGAATTGGTTTTAACACTATTTGGAAACTTTAAATTAAGATTAGTTAATGCTAATTGGTCTAAAAACAACAAGGTTTGATTGTTTTTATCTTTTAAATGAAAATTATTTAACGATATTGAGCTGTCATTTAATAAAATAAGGGGTTCATTTTCTAAATTAATAATAAATCCTAGTTTAGAGTTCAATGTTAAATTTTTATCAAATGAAATAGGATAGTTATCTTTAATTAAATTCCATATTAAATCTACTTTGAAATCTTTAAGCTCAAGATTTCCATATGTTTTTAAAGGGTTTAAAGACAAACCTCCCTTAAAAGAAAAATTGCTATCTTGATTGATTTGGCTAGAAAGTGTTTGAGCTGCTATTTTATTTTTAAGTGTGTTTAAATCTCTTAAAATATAGTTTATATTCTCTAAAGAGACTAAAAAAGGTTTCTTTAAAGAGAAGTCACTAAATGCAATGTTGGCATCTTCTATTACAAAAGCATCAACTTGAACTTTTAAAAGTTCAGAATTTTTCTCTTTAGATTCTACTTTTACTTCTTCATTGGAAGAAGGAATTAAACTTAAAAGGTTCAATTCTTTTTGTTCATTAATAACAATATTAATAAATGGTTTTGAAAGTTTTAAAATTTTAAAGTGTAAATATTTATTGGCAAGTGTTCTGTCTAAATCAAAATCAATAAAAATGTTTTCAAAGGACAAAAGAGTATTCTCTTTTTCTTTTAAAACTGTATTATGAAGATTGAGTTTAAATAAAAAAGGATTGAAACTGATTTTTTCAATAACTAAATCTTTATTTAATTCCTCTTTGACATATTTTGAAGCTTGAGATTTCAAGACTAAAGGAAACACAAAAAAAGCAAAAGCAGTATAAGTAAAAAATAACCCTAACAGGGTATAAATAATTTTTTTAAACATAGTTTTCCTTTTTAAAATTAAGCCATTATAACAAAACAAATATTACTTAAGTATAATTAAACAAACAAAAAGGAGAAAGCATGACACTAATAGAACTTTTTCAAACACTATTGCGATTTAAATCAATCACCCCAAATGATGACGGAGCTTTTGATTTTATAGAAAAATATTTAGGAGATGAGTGGAGTTTTGTTAATATTGATTGCAAAGATACAAAAAATAGATTTTATTTTAAAAAATTTAACAATAATTTGCAGCATTTGTGTTTTGCAGGACATATTGATGTAGTTTCAGAAGGTACAGGCTGGAGTGTTGAGCCTTTTGCTGCAGATGTTATTGATGGAATAATTACAGCACGGGGAGCTCAAGATATGAAAAGTGGTGTAGCTGCTTTTTTATATGCATGCAAACACGCAAAACAGTTCGATGGAACGTTAAGTATTCTTCTTACAAGCGATGAAGAAGGCGAGGGAATAAATGGAACAATCAAAGCATTAGAATATCTTAAAGTTAATAATTTTTTACCCGATTATTGTGTTGTGGCAGAACCAACTTGTGAAGAGATTTTTGGCGATACAATTAAAATAGGGCGAAGAGGAAGTATTAATGGAAATATTGTAATTAAAGGAAAACAAGGACACGCAGCGTACCCTCTTAAGTGCGTTAATCCTATTCATAATTTTGCAGATATTTTACCTAAAATTGCAGGAGTTCATTTAGATAATGGTGATGACTCTTTTGCTTCGAGTCAACTCATCATTACCGATATTAGAGGAGGAATGGAAGTTGCAAATGTAACGCCAAGTGAGTTAAAAATAATGTTTAATGTGAGAAATTCAACGCATACTAAAAAAGAAGATGTCGAAAATTTTATGCGCAAATCTTTAAAAGGTTTAGAGTATGAGCTTGAAATTAGACAAAATGCTTTTCCTTTTGTAACGAATAAACACTCTAAAGTGGTTAAAGCTATTGAAAGTTCCATAAAAGAAGTTGCTAAAATAACAGCAAAACACTCAACGGCAGGTGGAACCTCCGATGCTCGGTATTTTGGAGCATTTGGAATTCAAGCCATTGAGTTTGGAGTAATCAACGACACAATGCATAGTATTAATGAAAGAACAAGTGTTAAAGAAATAGAAGAATTAACAAAAGTATTTGAAGGATTAATAGCAAAATTTTAAAATATATTGCAAATTGTAATGAGGCGGTTAAAAATAACTCAATGCGTTTCCTGAGGATTTTTATTTGAACTAACTTATAAAGATATAGTTATGGCTTTAGGCTTAAAACAAGTAAATTAAAAATTATAGTATCTTAGAAAATAAACGCTAAAAGTGCTAAATTCAGTAAAAAGTATCTTTACGCTATAATTTTGTCCTTAAAAAAAGAAAAAGGAATAAAATGCAACTACCTAATTGCCCTAAATGCAACTGCGAATATACATATGAAGATGGAAATTTATTAATTTGCCCCGAGTGTGCACATGAATGGTCTAAAGATGCCCAAGAAAATCAAGAAGAGAGTTTAGTTGTAAAAGATGCCAATGGAACACTTTTAAGCGATGGCGATGATGTTACTGTTATTAAAGACTTAAAAGTCAAAGGAAGCTCTTCTGGAATAAAAGTGGGTACAAAAATTAAAGGTATCAGGCTTGTTGAGGGTAATGACGGTCATAATATTGACTGCAAAATATCTGGAGTTGGTGCTATAAAACTTAAACAAGAGTTTGTTAAAAAGTCTTAAAAGAGAAAAACTCTCTCTTTTTAAATATTATTTACTCATAATTATTATTTTGAGTAAATAATTGCTCTTTTAAAAACTCTTTAAATGTAGTAAATAAAAGAGTAGGTGTTTTGTCTTTGTGGTAAATTAATGAGAAAGTTCGCTTAAACTCGATATTTTTAAGCTTAATCTCAAAGAGTTGTTTCTTTTGAAGCTCTTGTTTTACCGCATGTTTAGAAATTGCTGTAATGCTGTTTGGATGTGTTAGTAAAATGGTTTTAATTTCATGAAAGCTATGAAGTTCCATAAAAATATCTAATTCTTTTGCCATTTCTCCTAAAGCTTGTGTAAAAACTTCTCTAGTTCCTGAACCCACCTCTCTTAGAATCCATTTTTGAGGTAAGGTGTCAATAAATTTTTCTTTGCAATCATAAGCTGTAGTGCTTACAATTATGAGTTCATCTTCACATAGTGACTCTTTTATAATATTACTATGCTCTAAATTTGTCTCAATAAGCCCTAAATCAATCTCTCCTTGCACTATTTTTTCAATAATTTGTGAGGAATTAACAGAGTCTATATTAAACTTAACTTCTGGATTTTGCTTTAAAAAATTGTAATATATGTTTGGCATAATAAAATTCGATATAGTTTTACTAGCTGCTATATTTAGTCTTCCTGCTATCTTTTTATTTTGAAAAAGCAGTTGAGCCTCTTTTAGTGCTAAATAATGAGAATAGGTTTGCTCTTTAAAAAAACGACCCCTTTCATTTAAAATAAGTTTTTTGCCTATACGGTCAAAAAGCGTCTCATGAAGTTTTTCTTCAAGTGATTTAATGGCTAAAGAGACTGCAGATTGGCTAATATTAAGTTTTTTTGCAACATTAGTAACTTGTGGGTTTTCACATAAGTTGTAAAAAAAGTGTAACTCTTTAAGTGTCATAATATTCCTTATTGAAAATATTAATTATTATATTAAATATAATATATTTTACATATTAAATGAAAACTAATATACTTCTTCAAAGGATTAACATGAAAACAGATAAACAGACCTTTTTAGGTCTTTTAATAATAGGAGTTGTCTCTTTGAGTGTAATGTTAGTTGCACAAACTGAATTTTTTGAAGCATTAAGTATAAGTCCTTTGATTATTGCTATTTTTGTAGGTATGGTTTTAGTGCATACAATTAAAAGTAAATATATTGAGTATTTACATCAAGCTATGAGTGTTAGTACTAAAGAGGTTTTGCGTTTTGGAATCATTTTATATGGGTTTCGTTTAACTTTACAAAATCTTTTCGAAGTGGGTTTTTTAGGGTTTATATATGCTTGTTTAATAGTAATAACAACTTTTTTTATAGGTTATTTTGTAGGAACAAAACTTTTGAAAATGGATAAAGAAATAACCATTTTAACAACCATAGGAAGCTCTATTTATGGAGCAGCAGCAGTATTAGCAACCAATGAAGTTATAAAAGCACACACTCATAAAAGTGCTGTTGCTGTTTCTACTGTTGTTATTTTTGGAACATTTGCAATGCTTTTATATCCTTTTTTATTTAACATAGATTTTTTTAGTCTAAATGCTCACCATTTTGGTTTGTTCTTAGGAGGAACTTTGCATGAAGTTGCCCACGCGGTTGCTGGAGGAAATGCTATTAACAGTGAAGTTGCTAACAGTGCTGTTATTGAAAAAATGATTCGTGTAATTTTATTGGCACCTTTTTTATTAATTTTAACGTTTGTACAATTTAAAAAACAAATAGGCAATGAAAAACAAAAAATTACTATTCCTTGGTTTGCAGTTTTGTTTATTGGTATAATTTTTTTTAACTCATTAAATTTTTTTCCTAAAGATGTGATTGTTGTAATTAATGAAGTTGACACTTTTTTATTAACTATGGCAATGTTAGCGTTAGGTTTACAAACACATATTTCAAAGTTTAAAAGTGTGGGAGCAAAACCATTTTATTTAGCAGCAATTTTGTTTGTGTGGTTATTTGTGGGAGGGTACAATATGTTGTATTTTTTAGTAATGATTTAAGTAGAAATACCAATAAGTATCTTAAAAAGATACTTATTTTGGTTCAATATTATATTTCTCTAAAAGTTTAACCCAAACTACTTTTTTGCCATTTTTATCAAACAGTGTAGGCGTTCCTGCAACATTTAACTTTTGTGCAATTTGCATTTGGTCTTGCAATTTAATTTGCAGTTTTGCTTCGTCATTTTTATTAATTTTTCTGTTAATAAACTCTGGAGACTGAGCATCTACTGTTAAAAAGGTATCAATCATTTTAGGTAAAGTTTTTTGACTCATTACATAAATTGATAAATCTCTTGCATTTTCGTGAAAACTCAGAGGATAAAGGAAAACTCTAATTTTGACATGCTTTTCAAGTTCTGGAAAAAAAGCTTCAAACTTTTTACAGTAAGGACACTCTAAATCTGTAAATAAGATGTACTCATCACTTCCACTTCCAAAAGTAAAAGCCTCTTTTCCTTGAGTAATAGAGACATCAATAGGTAAAGAGATACCATCTCCTGTTTGTGAATCCATAACATTTCCTGCAATTAACATTTTTTTATCTTTTGTTAAAAAAAGCTCTTGAGGTTTTCCTTGATACGAAGCATCTAAAATAAATAGGCTTCCCATATCATAAGCATTTGAGACATCAATTTGGGCTTTGTGTAAGATTGCCAATGATTTTATCTCTTTTAACTCATTACTTTGAACTCCTTTTGGTTTATCTGCTACCAAAGAAGAAGATAGAATTAGCACCATAAAAAGGGCTTTAAATAGGTTTTTCATAATATTCCTTATATAAGTTTTTGTGATAAGTATAATACTGTAAAAAGGTTTAGAAAAGATAAAAATAAGTAAATAAATGAGAAAAAAGGAAAAAGCAAACAATAAAGCTAAAAAGCTTTATTGTTTTGAATTGTTATTGAAGCAGTCTTGAAACCATTAGTTGGTTAATATTATTTGACTGTGCAAATCCCATTGCTCCAACTTGTGCTAAAATGTTTTGTTTAGAGAAGTTTGATGTCTCTTTTGAATAATCAATGTCAGTTAAAACAGAACGAGCTTCCATTGTGCTTGTATATTGTGAAGCTAAGTTTCTGTTTGAACTTTGCAATTGATTTGCAGTTGAACCAAACTCAGCTCGGTTTGAGTTAAGAGTACTCAGTGCTTCATCAATTTTATCAAGATAACTTCGTGCTGTTGAAGCATTAAAAGTTGATGCATCTTGATTTTGTAAACCTTCTAAGCCTAAACCTGTAGTATTGGCTTGAACGGCAGTGGTTTGAATGGTATCACTGCTTCCATTTCCTGCTTGAAACTCTTGTGTTACACTGGCTTCTTTATTACTTGCACTCTCTTGCAATAAGCTTGTACCATTATAATTGGTTTGTGAAGCAATATTATTTAATTGCTCAAGCCCTTTTTGAATGTTTTGCAATAACGCTTCTCGTCCTTCTTGGCTTGTAGTATCTGTTGAAGCTTGAAGTAAATCTTTTTTAACATTGTCTAAGATACTAGATTGTTCGCCCATAGCTTTATCACCAATTTGCGTCATGGCTAAAGCACTGTTTACATTCTCCATGCTTTGGTAAAGTCCATTGGCTTGAACATTTAAGTTTTCAGAAATTGCTAAAGAAGCAGCATTGTCAGCAGCTTTATTTATTTGTAGCCCCGATGCAACTCTTTGAAGTGTTTGATTAAGTTGCACATCATTGTTAAGGTAAGTTTGAATATTGTTGTTATTACTACTTATAGTCATGATAAACTCCTTAGTTTATAATTCTTAATTTTAGTATGATGTTAATTAAACTACCTTTAAGAAAAGATACTATTTTAAGATATTTTTTTAAAATTAACTCTTTTAGAACCTATTTATGAGAATTTATCTATTCTTATTACCAATATTATTACTTTATTTTCAAGCTTGTTCTGTTAAACCACTCGATATTGTGGAGTTTGAAAGAGTTAATAAAGAGATTTCTTACACAAAAGAGGTTAAACCTATTTTAGACAATCGGTGTGTGTCGTGCCACTCTTGCTATAACTCTTCTTGCCAATTAAAACTCTCATCTTATGAAGGACTTGAACGAGGAGGAAGCAAAGTAGGGGTTTATGAAAATAGATTAAGAGCAATTGCTTATAAAACTAATGATTACAAAAAAGAGTTTGCCAACAGAGTTTTAAAATATACAAATAATAAAATAGATGATATTAATTATATAAAAAAAGCTTATATTCCTAGTGAAATAAGAGAAAAATATAATTCTATTAAAGAGGTAGAAGAGAGCTTTAAATCGCTATCTATAGCTGATAGTGTTGCAGTTGTTAAATCTCTTTCAGATGACAATTCAAACTTAGCATATATTAAAATAGAAATGAACAATGGTGAAAATTTAGTTTATACTTTAGTTGTTAATAAGTGGTTGGAAAATGTTGCATTTTTATTTGATGAACATAAAAGAAGAGATACTTCAAAAGATGATATAGATTTTATTAGAGGATTTATAGGCTCATATCCAAACGCTTTTGTAGTAGTAAAGCAAGATGATTTACCAGAATTTTTTGAACTTTTTAAAAATTATAATGAAACAAAAGATGAAAAGAAAAGATTTCTTAAATTTGTTATTAACCGAGCAAATCCTAAGTTTTGGGAAATATTTGATTGGTTCGATGCCGAGTTTAAAAAACAAAACCCTTTAGAATATGGTTTGTTTGATATTAATAGATATTTTCCTGAAGCTATAAATGAAGAGGATATAATTAAAAAATAGCACTTAAATAGAGTATGAAATAGCTTCATACTCTATTTTTCTACACTATCTTTTTTATGTGATTGGTAAAGAAGATGATGCCAAAGAGAGAAGCCAACAAGAGAAGTCCCTGCTACAATATGTAAATTTTTCATAAATTTGTTCTTCATAAAAAATGCAGTAGCTACTGTAATTCCCATAGAAGCTGTCATTCCTATTTTGGCTAACTCTTTTTTAGTATCTAAATCAAGCCGATGTCTGTTTTCTTTTTTTTCTATCATATTTTCGTTTTGCATTTTTACTCGTTTCATAAGTTATAGCAGCACTTAAAATTGCTGCAAGAGGTAAAAAGAATCCCATATTTTTCCTTCTTAATAATAAATATCAAAATCATATCAAGCTTTATCTGAAACTCTTCTTATTTGTACTTTAATTGTACACCTTTCATTGAATTTATTAACAATAAAATAGTGGTACCATTATGCAGTACAGCAGTAGTTATTGGAGAAAATAAGCCAAATGTTGCACCTAGAAGTATTCCACTATTTACGCCAACTGTTGCATTGAAATTGCCATTAATTAATTTCATAGTTTTATTTGATAACTCTTTTATTTGAACAATTCCTTCAATATCATCTTTAAGCAAACCAATATCAGCAGTGGCTTTTGCAATATCAGCACCTTTGCTCATACTAATTCCCACATGTGCACACATGAGTGCAGGTGCATCATTTATTCCATCACCTACAAAAGCAACTGTACAACCGCTATCTTTTAACTCTTGAATAACGTTGGCTTTTTGAGTTGGTTTCATATTTGCATGAACTTCATCTATTCCTAACTCTTTTGCAATTTCTAAAGCTTTACTTTCAATATCTCCTGTTAGCATAACAGTCTATTTAA
>JBAYYP010000041.1:0-17914 GCA_041672955.1 Arcobacteraceae bacterium | reverse complement strand
CATCCTCCACGCGGCGTTGCTGCATCAGACTTCCGTCCATTGTGCAATATTCCCCACTGCTGCCTCCCGTAGGAGTCTGGACCGTGTCTCAGTTCCAGTGTGACTGATCATCCTCTCAAACCAGTTAGGTGTCATTGTCTTGGTGAGCCATTACCTCACCAACTAACTGATACCGTACAAGCCAATCTCTTACCGATAAATCTTTCCCTTTACGAACTTTAGCTCAAAAGGCATATAAGGTATTAGCAGACGTTTCCATCTGTTATCCCTTAGTAAGAGGCATGTTACCTATATATTACTCACCCGTGCGCCACTTAGACTGCATCTAGCAAGCTAGACCGTTTCTCGTTCGACTTGCATGTGTTAAGCACGCCGCCAGCGTTCACTCTGAGCCAGGATCAAACTCTCCAAATTTAATTGTTTGTTTGAAACTGACATTTTTGTATATTCTACAAAATTATCACTCATTGTATTTCTATATCTCTACAGAAACTTATATAGACGAAGAATTTGTATTCTTCTTATTTTTTAGTATATATTCGGTTTACAAAGATTATCTTTACAAACCACTTCTTTTAAAGAACTTTTCAAACCAAACAATCTTTAAACTGTTTCTCTGAAATTGGACGGGAATTATAGACAATTTATTTGGCTTTGTCAAGGGGTTTTTATTAATTAAAGCTTAAATTTTAGAAATTATTTGTTTTTCTTGTTTTGTAGCGGTATTAAAGAAGTATAGTGTTAACACTATACTTCTTTAGGAGTTATTTTGTTAGTTTTTTGATTATTTTGATTAAATAATCGGCTGAATTTTGTGCTGATGATTTTAAAAACTCATCAAAATCGAATCCTGCATCCATATCAGCTGTATCAGAAATGGCTCTTAATATAAAACAAGGAACATTTAATGCATTACATACAACTGCAACGCTTGCCCCTTCCATCTCTAAAGCATCCGCTTTAAAGGTTGTTTCTATAAATTCTTTTCTTTCAATAGAATGTACAAATTGGTCACCTGTAGCAATTATGCCCTCAATAACTTTTAAACCAGACTCAACTGCCACTTCTTTAGCAACAGCATTTAGCTCTTTTGAAGTTTCGACAAAAACTTCTCCTCCTGGGACATAGCCATGAGGATGCCCAAAAGCAGTAATATCTAAATCGTGTTGACATAACTTATTGGCAATGATTAAATCTCCAATTTTAAGTTCAGGATTAATTCCACCAGCAACTCCTGAAAAAAGAAGCGTATCACAACCAAATTTTTCAATCATTGTTGCAGCTGTTAAACTGGCAAACACTTTTCCTATTTTAGAATAAGCAATTACAATATCTAATCCATTATATTGCACTTCATAAAAGGTATTGTTCGCAAACTCTACAGCTTGTACTTCTTCAAAATAAGCTAAAAGAGGTTCTATTTCTTCTTGCATTGCGCCCATTATTGCTAACTTAGTCATTTATTGCCTCCAAAGTAGTTTTTAAAGAGTTCATATCACTTACATTAAGTGTTGGTACTTTAGTGATTTTTCTGTTTAACCCTTTTAATACAGCCCCATTTCCAAACTCAATAAATAGATCAACTTCATTTGCAAATTTTTCAATTGATTGTTTGTATTTAACAGGAGAGATTAATTGTTGACACAGTAAATTAACCGCTTCTTCTTTTGTATTATATTTTTCTGCTGTTACATTTGAAACTATTGTTGTTTCAAAATTGTTGTTTACAAATTTCTCTAAATAAGGTTTCAATTTTTCGAACGCACTATTAAGAAGTTCACAGTGACTTGCCACACTCATATCTAAAACAATAGCTCGCTTAGCACCCGCTTCTTTAAACACATCTACTAAACTTTCTAAATCTGCTTTTACACCTGCTAATACAATTTGCCCATCCATATTATAGTTTGCTGCCCAAACTCTTTTTCCAATAGTTCGTTGTTCTTCACACACTTTTTCAACGCTTTCATCATCAAGTCCTACTAGTGCCATCATTCCAGCACCGCCATTAGCACAAGCTTCTGTCATAAAAAGCCCTCGTTTATGTACTAATTCAATAGCATCTAAATAATTAATTGCTCCACTTTCTACTAAAGCTGAAAATTCACCCAATGAATGTCCTAAAACAAATAAAGGTGAAATATTGCATTTTTCTTTAAAAACAGCTGCTGCAATGCAACTTACTAATAAAATAGCAGGTTGAGTAAACTCTGTTTTTCCTAAATTATCATTTTCTGTAAATAACAGTTCTTCAAAGTCAACTCCTAATCGTTGAGTTGCTTTGCTTATCATCTCTTTTGCTATAGGGCTATTTTCAAAAAAATCTTTACCCATTCCTACAGATTGACTTCCTTGTCCTGGAAAAATAAAAGCAATTTTTTTCATTAATTAATACCTTGTAATAAATTTTAGCTTCAAAACCATTGATAAACCTTATTTCGTAAGCCTTATAAATAGTTTTGCCCAAAAGCTAATGCTTTTGGGCAAAGTGTGTTTGTAATATCATTTAATATGGTAAACATATTTAATCGTTTTGACAACCTGTCAACTAATGACTACAACCACAACCACCATGTCCGGAACCGCTATCAGATCCACAACCGCCAGCTTTTCCGCCTACAACACCTGTTTGAATCTCTTCTGCAGTTGCATCTCTAAGCGATGTAACTACAACTGAAAACATTAAAGTTTTTCCAGCCATTGGGTGGTTATAATCAATTGTTACTTCAGTATCATTAAACTCTTTTACATTTACTTGTACTGTTTCACCTTGTTCACCAGTACCGTATAACATCATTCCTGCTGTTAATTCAATTCCTGCAAATTGTTCTTTTGGTAATACTTGAACCGCTTCTTCATTGTACTCGCCATACCCATCAGCTGGTTGTACTTGAATATCTGCTTTATCATTTAATGCCATTTCTAGTAGTTTACTTTCTAGTCCTGGTATAATTTGACCTTTTCCGCTTACAAACTCTAAAGGAGCTTGCCCTACGTTTGAGTCCAATTGCTCACTCGTGTTCGCATCTTTTAAAGAATACTCTATTCCTATTACTTTTGACATATAATCATGTTCTCCTTTTTTTGTTTAGTTTAATTTACTTAAATTTGTATTTGCTGTTTGTGCTTCAGTAGTATTTGGATATACATTAATTAATGTAGAGTAAAAACTAGCTGCATTTTCCAAATCCTTGATATTCTCAAAAGAGATTGCACTGTGCAACAAAAGCTTCGGCATATAAGAAGCCTTATCATATAATAGTGCAGATTGCTTGAAATAATTAATCGCATCATTATATTGCTTGCGATAATAACATATTTCACCTAAATAAAAATTTGATTCTGCCGGTTTATAGTTTTTAGAAACCAAATCTTCTAGTATAGGAATGGCTGGTGTAAAATAATCTTTTGTGAAGAGTTCTTTTGCTTTTTCAAGTAGTTCAGCATTGCTTAAAGATGAGTCTTCATCTGTTAATTTAGTTGCTGTTTTAGTTGACGCTTTCGAGGGTTCATCTTTTATTAATAATTTTTTAATTTTATCAAACTCTTCTTTTGTAACAAACTGTTGCATATTTGATTTAAACTCTTTTTCAGATATATAACTGCTGTTAATAGTGTTAACTAGCTTTTCAAGTTTTGAAATAGCTAATTTTAAGTTTTCAAAATTTTTATTATTATTGGTATTGTTCTCTTCTTGTATTTGTAAAATTTGTGTGGTCACCGTTTTTATTTTTTCTATTTCATTGCTGTTGATTTCATCTTTTTTAGTCAAATCATTGAGCTTTAAAACCGCATCATTAAGCTTTTTGCTGTCGCCTTCATAAATGGATTCAAGTCCGTCGATTCTTTGATTAACTGATTCAATCGTATTTTTTACATCTTTTACTTTAGTATCAATGGTGTTAAGTTCGTTTTTATTTTTGAGAATATATTTCTCGGTATTTGTTAATCCGTAGGGTTGATTAGATTCTAAATTACCGGCACCAAAGACCGATATTTCTTCCGAAATGGCGATGGTGCTTAGTAATAAGACAAAGAGTGATTTCTTCATATTTCTTATGGTAATAATCTGTGCTCAGCTCTTCTGTTTTTTTGCCAACATTGAGCATTTTTCTCGCTACAAACAGGATTGCTCTCTCCAAAACTAATTAAAGAAATAGTAGAAGCTTCAATTCCGTCAGCAACTAAAGCATCTTTAACTGCGCTTGCTCTTTTTAAACCTAATGCGTAGTTGTACTCATCTGTACCCCACTCATCACAGTTACCTTCAACTTTAATTTTACCGTTATAGTCAGAAAATGCTGCTGCGTTTGCTTTAACAATATCTCTCATATTTGAAGAAATATCATATTTATCAAATCCAAAATAAACATTTCCTAAAAAAACTTTTTTACCATTTATAGTAACATATACTCCATTGTCTGCCATTTCCATAGCACCATCAACACCTGTTGAACTCTCATTTGTTGAAACTTGGTTTAAAGAAGACTCAGAGTTAGCAGCATTTGCGTTTGCATCTACTTCAACCTCTTTTTGACTACAACCTGTCAACAATACTACCGCTATCAACAACGAATAAAGACCAATTTTTTTCATATATTCTCCTTATGAATTTCGGAAATTCTACACTATTAAAACTTAATTACGCATTACAAAATTCACATTTACCAATCAATTGATTGTATGTTTCCCCCTTGTAGTGGGAAAAGGAAGGAACTGTTATATTTTAACCGAATAATTCCGATCGAACTTTTATTATTGTATGTTTTTAGATATAAAACAGACTCTCCATCATTTGAAAATTTTGGAAATTGATTTCTTCCATTGGTAGTTAATTGTCTGACAAAATCGTCTTTAGTAGAAATTAAATATAAATTGAAGCTGTCTTTAGAAAATTCGTTATCTCCATCACGACTTGAATAAACAATCAAATTTTTAAAAGAAGTTGCAGAAGAGTTATTTCTTCCGTGAAATACTAATCTTTCAACTGCTCTTGAACCAATAGTTTGAGCAAAAATATTAGGATGCTTTAATCTGTCAGATACAAAAACAATTCGTGATTCATCATCAATAAAACTTCCTCCTACATCAATTCCTTTATAATCCGTTATTTTAGATTTGATTTTTGTTTGCGTGTTATACAAATATACATCGGGTTGATTTTCAGGAGACATCGTTAACAGTAACTTCTTGCCATCGCTGCTTACATCCGAACAAACAATCATTCCATCACTGCTTATGACATCTGTCATTTGCCCTGTAAAAAGATTTGATTTTACTAAAGTTGGTTTCTCTCTATTATATGTAGTGTAATAAAAACTTTCTTGTGAGGCATCTGCCCATTTAGGAAAAATATTTAAGCCACCTTTTACAATAACTTTTTGATAAGTAAGCGTATAATCTGAAATTACAATTTCACTCTCTTTAGAACTAACGTATCGTGAGAAAATAACAAATTTATCCATCCATGCAATTTTAGGTGCTTTCATATAATCATTTATAGCAATAGAAGTACGGTGTGCTAAAAAAGGAAAACGATCAAGTTTTGATGAAGAAAAAGATTGGTTTAACACTAAGTTACCACTGTTAATATCATAAACTTTAGCTAAAAGAAGCACTCCTGCAAAACTGCTTTGTTCAACGCTTAAATTAACCATTAAATCAATATTTTGATTTCTGCTTAGTACAAAATTAGGTCGTTCATTAAAAGGTAATAAAATCTTATTCTCTATTACTTCAAAATGCCCACTTACTGTTAAATCTTGCTCAATTACTTTGGCAATTTTATTAACAAGTGCTTGGTCAAAACTATCACTTGCCACATTGACACTAATTTTAGGTAGCGTCACTCCTTTTTTTACAATTTCCATTTGAGCATCAACTGCAAAAAGGTGTGTTGATAAAAATAAAATAATTCCCATAGCTTTAATAAAGTAATTTATCATCTTTATTCCTTTGATTTAAAAATAATTTCAATATCGGTTTTATACCCTTTATCGTGTGTAGGGAATAAAACAAATGTCTGTTCTGTTAAAAAATTTAACAAGTCATCATCAAATAAACTGTTTCCAGAGTATTGTAAGAATGAAAACTCAAATTTACCATCTTTATAAATAGTAATAACTACTTTAGCCGATAAATCATCAATAATAACACGAGGATTCCATTTGCCGGCTAATATTTCATAAATTTTTGAATAATAAGGGTCGCTTTTTTGACTGCTTTGACTAACTTGCAACTTTGAACTGCTTTGCTTAACACTGTCAAGCAGTTTTGAAACTTCTGCACTTTCACTTTTCGTCTGTTTTTCAAACTTCGATTTAAATCTACTCGCTACTATATTTTTTTCTGTATTCGTAACAACCTCTTTTTTAACATTTTGCGAAGTTGTGCTTACACTTGCAAAAAGTGATTGTACATCAGCCGTAGTTTTCAGACTTTTAGACGTTGATTGTTTAACTATCTCTTCAGATTTTTCACTATTATCAACTTTAGTTTGTACCACTTTTTCTTCTGCTTTTGGTTTAGTGTCAACTATAATGTCAAGCTCCAAAACGGTAGCTTTAGAAAAAGCATCTACTTTTTTTACATTGTGTGATTTCACATATAAAATAAAAAGAAGGAAAAAAAGAGCATAGAAGCTGAAAGAAAGAATACCAGAAACATAAAAGAAATTTTTATTACTCATGGTTTATCCATCAGTAATTAATGAGATTTTATAAAAGCCTGCTTCTTTCACTGTTTTTAAGACAAAAATAATATCATCGTACGCTAAGGTTTTTTCAGCACGTATGTGTATTGCGGTATCTTTATTTTTATCTTTTGAAAAAAGAATAAAACTATCAGGAAAATTTGTATATTGATATTTATTTTTATTGACATTAATTATTCTGTCTTTAGTAACATAAATATCAATTTTTTGTATTTGTTCTACTTGTTGAGTTTTACTTCCTTTTGGAAGATTAATGGGTTCTTCAAATTCAATAACAGGTGCTGTTACCATTAAAATTGCTAGAAGTACAAGCATAATATCCACTAAAGGAGTAACATTTAGCTCTGGTTTTTGGTTAAAATCATACATGAATTATTTAGCCTCTTGAAACTAAAATATTTGATTGCGCCTTTAAAAATGTGTCTAGTTCATATAGTTTTCTCACCAACAATTGATGAAAAGTATATGCAAAAATAGCTACAAAAATTCCTGCTGCAGTGGCAACGAGTGCTTCTGAAATAGCAGGAGCAATAATTGAAAAGCCAACTTTTGAATGCGAAGAAAACTTTGCAAATGATTCTAAAATACCTACAACTGTACCAAATAGACCAACAAAGGGAGAAGTGGATGAAATAATAGATAACCATGAAACACCAACACTGGCTTCTCGTATTATAGAGATTTCACATGCTGTTAAAATTTCTTTTGTATGTGTTGAACTTTTTGAACATTTACTTAAACTTGAAAGGGGACTTATACTTAACGTATCTCTTGAGATTAGCGCTTCTAACGCTTTTTTTTCTGTATCAACTAAAGAACTAACGGATAAATAACGATATATAAATATCCAAAATGTGGTGATTAAATAGACAGACAACAAAGCCAATACGAAAACCGTAATGGCACTGCTGTTGCTTAAATAATTAAATAATAAGTCTATCATTTAATTATGCAAATGCATTTATTTTTGCTTCAACTACGGCTAAAGAAACTTTTGAGTCTTTAACTGAGTTTACTAACTCTTTTGCTGCTTCAATATTTTGAGCAGTTTGCGATCCTGGTCCTTGCGTTAAGGCAACTGCCCCATCCGCTAATACATCAACCGAAGTTTCACTTACTTTAACATGTCCCCAGTTAATAGCAATTGCTTCAGTACTATTTGCTTTTTCTATTACAATTACACCCACGGTCAATGAAGATACTAACGAGGCATGCCCCGGTAGTACTCCAAACTCTCCCTCTTTGCCAGGAAGAGTTACAGTTTTTACGCTGTCGTTGAAAATAGATCCATTGGGTGTAACTATTGATAATTTAATTGTATCCATGTTATGCCTTATGGTTTTTATTTCATACTCTCAGCTTTTGCAATAGCTTCGTCCATTCCACCTACCATATAAAACGCCATTTCAGGAAGATGGTCATATTTACCATCAATAATTCCTTTGAAACCAGCGATGGTATCTGCTAACTCAACATATTTTCCAGGAGAACCTGTAAATACTTCTGCTACGAAAAATGGCTGAGACAAAAATTTCTCGATTTTTCTTGCTCTATTAACAATAAGTTTATCATTTTCAGATAACTCATCCATACCCAAAATTGCAATAATATCTTGTAAATCTTTATATTTTTGTAGTGTTGATTGAACACCTCGAGCAACACTATAGTGTTCTTCGCCTAAAATATCTGCACTTAAAATTCTTGAACTTGAATCAAGAGGGTCAACTGCTGGATAAATACCTTTTTCTGCAATTTTTCTGTTAAGAACTGTTGTTGCATCAAGGTGAGCAAAAACAGATGCAGGTGCTGGATCCGTTAAGTCATCCGCTGGTACATAAACTGCTTGAACAGAAGTAATAGAACCTTTAGACGTTGACGTAATTCTCTCTTGTAATTTACCCATTTCAGAAGCAAGTGTAGGTTGATATCCAACCGCAGATGGAATTCTTCCTAAAAGTGCTGACATCTCAGAACCTGATTGTGCAAATCTAAAGATGTTGTCAACGAACATTAAAACGTCAAGACCTTTTTCATCTCTAAAATACTCAGCCATAGTAAGACCTGTTAAAGCAATTCTATTTCTAGCTCCTGGAGGCTCACTCATTTGACCGTAGCACAGTGCAACTTTGTCAAGAACATTTGAGTCTTTCATCTCATGGTAAAGGTCATTTCCTTCTCTGGTTCTCTCACCAACACCTGCAAATACAGAGTATCCTGAGTGTTTAAACGCAACGTTATGGATTAATTCCATAATAATAACCGTTTTACCAACACCAGCACCACCAAATAGTCCTACTTTTCCACCTTTTGAATAAGGAGCAAGCAAGTCAACTACTTTAATACCTGTTTCAAACATCTCTGTTTTTGTTGATTGCTCTTCAAAAGAAGGAGCAGATCTATGAATTGACCATCTTGGAGTATCTGCAGCAACTGGTTCACCTTCATCAACAGGGTCTCCAATTACGTTAAAAATTCTTCCTAAGACTGCTTCACCAACTGGAACCATAATAGGTCCACCTGTAGAAATACACTCTTGACCTCTTTTTAAACCTTCAGTCATATCCATTGCAATAGTTCTTACTCGACTATCTCCAATGTGTGCAGCAACTTCTAAAACCAATCTATCAGCGTTAGCATTTGTTAAAACAACATCTATTGCTTCATTAATTTCTGGTAAGTATCCGTCGAACTCTACGTCAACGACGGGACCCATTACCTGAATAATTTTACCTTTCATACGGGCAGCTCCTTTATCTTATTTTAATGATTCAACGCCACTGATAATTTCTATCAGCTCGGTTGTAATCGCAGCTTGTCTAGCTTTATTGTACTCAATTGTTAAGTTTTGAACTCTCTCTTCAGCATTTTTTGTTGCTGCTTCCATAGCTTGCATTCGCGCACTGTGTTCAGCTGCTAAAGAGTCTATTAACGAATAATACATATTAAAATCAATATATTTATCTGTTAATTCATTTAAAACTTCGCCATCATCATCTGGTTCAATATCCAACATAGATGTCTCATTTTCACCCAATTCAACATCTTCTAAACTCACAGGTAACAACTCTCTGACTCTAATTTCTTGAGTCAGCATATTTAAAAACCCGTTATAGACTAAAATTACTTTATCAGTAACTCCGTTGTTAAAATCTTTAACTGCATCTTTAATAAAATCTGAAGCTCTGTCATACTCAGGAGCAGACGATAAATCGCTTATTTTTTGAGTCAATTCAATTTTTTGAAATGAGAAAAAATCTACCCCTTTTCTTCCTGCAGCTCTTAATCTTACTTTAACGCCATTAGATTCATATTCAGCTTTAAGTCTACTAACTGTTTTAATAGTTGCCATATTAAAACCACCGCAAAGTCCTTTATCCGCTGTTACAAAAACAATATCAACTGTTTTTGGATTATTATTAGGAGCAAATGCTTTATTAACATTTGTTTCATCTTGAACTTTGCTAACTCTATTTGCAATCTCAGAAAGTACTTCATTAATCTTATTCGCATAGCTTCTTGCCTGTTCAGACAATTGTCTAGTACGAGTAAGTTTTGCAGAAGAGACCAGCTTCATAGCTTTTGTCGTCTTTTGCGTGTTTGAGACACTTCCGATTTTTGATTTAATCTCTTTTAAGTTAGCCATTGCTAATCCTTAGTTTGCATTAAAAACAGTTTTAAACTCTTCTAATGCTGATTTTAACGCTGCTTCAGTTTCATCATCTAATTTCTTACTTGATTTAATATTTTGAAGAATGTTAGAATATTTTTGCTCAATAAATGCATGCAATTCACTTTCGAATTGTACAACATCGCCAACAGCAATATCATTTAGATATCCTTTTGTTCCCGCATAAATAATAACAATTTGTTTTTCAATTACCAGTGGTTTATTAACACCTTGTTTTAAAACTTCAACCATTCTTTGGCCAAGCTCTAGCTCTTTTCTTGTTGATTCATCTAAATCAGATGCAAATTGTGCAAACGCTTGTAATTCTCTAAATTGTGCTAAAGAGAGTTTAAGTGTTCCTGCAACTTGTTTAGTTGCTTTAATTTGTGCTGCTCCACCAACTCGTGAAACAGAAAGTCCAACGTTAATAGCAGGTCTAATCCCTGAGTTAAAAAGGCTAGTTTCTAAGAAGATTTGACCATCTGTAATAGAAATAACGTTTGTAGGAATATATGCAGCAACGTCTCCTGCTTGTGTTTCAATAATAGGTAACGCTGTCATAGAACCCGCACCTTTTTCATCACACATTTTAGCCGCTCGCTCAAGTAATCTTGAGTGAAGGTAAAATACATCCCCTGGGTATGCTTCTCTTCCTGGAGGTCTTCGTAAAATTAATGACATTTCTCTATATGCTACTGCATGTTTTGATAAATCATCATAAACGATTAATGCGTGTTTTCCGTTATCTCTAAAGAATTCACCAATAGTAACTCCTGTATATGGAGCTAAAAATTGAAGTGCTGCTGAATCTGAAGCAGACGCATTAACAATAATCGTATACTCCATAGCACCTGCTTCTTCTAATGTTCGTACAACCGAAGCAACAGAAGATGATTTTTGACCAATTGCTACATAAATACAAATTACATCTTCACCTTTTTGGTTAAGAATTGTATCAATAGCAACTGTAGTTTTACCTGTTTGTCGATCCCCAATAATAAGCTCTCTTTGCCCTCGTCCAATTGGAACAAGTGCGTCAATAGCTTTAATACCAGTTTGTAGTGGCTCATGTACAGATTTTCGAGACATAATTCCAGGTGCTTTTTCTTCAACAAGCTTTCGCTCTGCTGCTTCAATTGCGCCTTTTCCATCAATTGCCTCTCCAAGTGCATTTACAACTCGACCAATAAGTGCATCACCTACAGGAGTGTCTAAAAGTCTTCCCATTCTTTTACAAGAAGTTCCTTCTCTTAAACCTTCACCTCGTCCTAGAATAACAACACCAACTGAAGACTCTTCTAAGTTAGATGCTAATCCTTTTTCCCCATTTTCAAACTCAACAAGCTCACCAGCCATAACATTCTTAAGACCGTAAACTTGTGCAATACCATCCGCGTAAGAGATGATTTTACCAGTTTCATTTACATCTACATTTAATTCAAAATTATTAATTCTTTCTTTAATTATCGAACTAATTTCATCTGCTTGAATCTTTGCACTCATTCATTTTCTCCTTTATAAATTCTAAACTGCTTTTAAAATATGATCAATCATTTGAGATTTTAATCTCTCTTTTGAAAAACTTATCTCAACACCTAGTCCATCAATATCAACTTTAATTCCATCATAATCGCAAATATTTTGCTCTAATGTTAAATTGATATTAAACTTCTTACTGAATTTCTCAGTAATTGAATCCACATAACTAGAATCCAGTTGTTTATTTGTATAAACAACTCCCGTATAACTGTTGTTTAATACAGAAATTTGGTTTTTCAATTCTTTATAAATAGAAGGAACAACATTCAATCGTTTATTATCGCCCAAAAGCTTAATAAGGTTTGTCGTTGTTGTACTGATATTATCAACTAAAGAGAGTATAAAATTCACTTTAGTTTCATTTGCTACTTCAGAAGAAGAGATAATAGAAATAAATTTCTCACTGCCATATGCTGAAGAAACTTTGCCCAACTCCTCACATACAGAGGTTACTTGAGCTAATTCACTGCTTTCTAACAATGCTTTAACGTATCGTTTTGCTACTAAATCAATCATTACGCCACCTTCTTAAGAACAATATTTGCCAACTCATCTTGAGAAACACCAATATTGTCGCTGTGTAACAGCTCTTCTAAGACGCTTTGTATAACTTCTTTTTTAACTTTTCTTGTTTCAATTTTAATTTTATCATCAAAATTTTTATTTAAATTGGCTATTTCATTCTCTACTGCATTTGCAACTTTTGATTTAATTATATCAATGTCTACATTTGCACCGTTTAAAATTTCAACAGCTAGTTTTTTTGCTTCATCTAATTTTAAAGTAGCATCATCTACTTTAGAGTTAGACTCTTTTAAAGCGTCTTGTACTTTATCAAGCTCAGCTTGAATACCTAAGCTTCTATTAGCAAAAAAAACTTTCATTTTTTCAGCCAACAAATACCACAAGATTCCCGCAAAAATAACAAAGTTTACGGTTCTTTGAATAATATCAGTTTCCGCACCTTCATCGGCAAATAATGCCAAAGGAGCAAAAGCTAACATAAATAATACAATTTTTCTCACTTTTTCTCCTTATATTGATCTAAGCTTAGCTTTTAAGCTCTCATTAAATTGAGGCATAGAAGCCATTAACGACTCTTTTAATACAGCTGTTTCATTTTGTAACTCTTTTGCAAACTCAACATATTTATTTTCTAAATCTGTTTTTGCACTTACAAGTTTTGAATCGGCTATATCTTTAGCTTCATTAAATGCTTTGTCTCTAATTGCAGCAGCCTCTTTTTTAGCTCTTGCAATCACATCATTTGCTTCAGCCAGCATACCATTTACATCTGCACCGTTTGATTTTGCATTCTCTAAATCTTTTTTGATTGATTCTGCTCTATCATCCATGTGCTTAAGTAAAGGCTTAAATAGACAACTGTTTAGTCTGGCAAGTACGAGTAAAAAGATTACACCAGAGCTAAGCAATAATATAGGACTTATGTCTAACATTCATTCCTCCATATTTTTTACAGTTTAGTTTGACTAAAACTGCACAATTTTAACAAAATTAAATATAATAGAAGTTTAAATGAAGAACGATTGTTAGTAAATTTTATAAAGTGTTACCAAAGTGTTTATTAATCTTTTCAATATCTTCTTGTGAGTTGATTTCAATCTTAAAATATTTGTTATCTACTTTAACATTAAGCTTGTCAGATTTTAAATTTTTAATCAAAGAATCTAAAACATTCAAATTTAAATTACTATTTTTTGAATCTTTTTTCTTTTCTTTTTGAATCTTTGGATTTTTAAGTTCTTTAACTATATTTTCAGTCTCTCTAACTGAAAGTTTTTGTCCCACAACTGAATCTACTACCAGTTTTTGTTCATCTTCACTTAAACCTATTAAAACTTTTGCATGACCTGCACTAATTTTAGCATTGGCTAAATGTTGTTGAACATAAGAGCTTAATTGTAAAAGCCTTAAAGTGTTGGTAATAGAGGTTCTGCTTTTGTACACCCTATTTGATAACTCTTCATGAGTAATGCTATGTTCATTAATAAGTTGAGCATAAGAGTACGCTAATTCAATTACATTTAAATCATCTCGTTGAATATTTTCAATAAGTGCAACTTCTCGAAGTTGTAGCTCTTCAGTATTTGTAATAATGGCTTTAATAGTTTCAAGCCCTGCTATTTTATGCGCTCGTAATCGTCTTTCTCCTGCTACTAAAACATAGCTGTCTTCACTTTCTTTTACTACTACAATAGGTTGTAAAAGTCCGTGCCTCTTTATAGAGTGGCTAAGTTCTTTTAGTCTATCTTCATCAAACATTTTTCTAGGTTGATTGGGATTGGCTTTAATTAGTTCAACATTAATTTGTGTGATTCCAGAACTGGGTTGTGTAGTTGAACGACCGTACGCCGTTTCAACTTCACCTAATAATTCGCTAAGTCCTCTTCCTAGTGCCATATTGTTATCCTGCTATTGCTCTCGCTAAATTTGTATATGCTTTTGTTCCTATTGCTTTATCATCATAAAGCATAATAGGCTTACCAAAACTTGGGCTTTCCGCCAATTTAATATTTCTTGGAATAACCACATAAGAGTCATCATCAATTTTAAATAATTTATTTTCAAAATGTTGTGCTAAATCAGCAAATACTTGTTTTGAAAGATTATTTTGTTCACTGTACATGGTAGGCAAAAACCCTCTTATTTGAAGCTGTCTATTTATAGTTTGTTTTACAAGTTTAATTGTATTTAAAAGTTGTGCTAACCCCTCAAGTGCAAAAAATTCACACTGAATTGGAATTAAAACTGAATTAGCAGCACTTAATGTATTAATAGTAATAGGTCCTAGAGCTGGAGGTGAATCAATAATAATATAATCAAAATCTTTCTTTATTGGGTCAATTTTGCGCTTTAAAATTAACTCTCTTTCATTGTTATTTTTATAGAACTCTTTTTCTATTCCAACAAGCCCAATATTCGAAGGTGCCACTTTTAAAGTTGGGATTTCGCTGTCTAAAATAATTTCTGAAAGCTCTTTAGTTCCTAATAGCACGTGGTAAATATTATACTCATAAGTATCTCGATGAAATCCTAGTGATGTGGTGGCATTTGCTTGTGGATCAGCGTCTATTAACAATACTCTCTTACCTGCAAGTGCTAAAGCAGCACTTAAATTTACAGCAGTGGTTGTTTTACCAACTCCGCCTTTTTGATTTGCAATTGCAATTATTTCTGTTGTCATCGTAAACTAAACACCTTTGTATTACCTAAACTAATTGAACCATCGTCATTTAGAATGGCGTTATTTAAAGAAACTTTCTCGCTATTAACCGTAGATTTGTAGAACTTGCTTTTTTGAAAGTCTATCTTAAACTCACTAAAAATCTGCTTCCATGATATTACTCTTTCTAATTCTAAGAAATAGTTATTTAAAATTATTTGAGGTGACAATTCCACATCAAGGCTTCCATACGCTTCCTCTACACTTAAAAGATTCAAGCCTATTCCACAAAAAAAAAGCTCTTTATTAGCAGAGGTAATTGTCCCCCCTATTTTCTTATTTTCCACATAAAAATCATTGGGCCACTTTAACCATACGTTAGAACCTAATTGTTCCAATGTTTTTTTAAGCACATATGAAAAATAAATCGATGCCGATTGTAAGGGCAAATCTTGAGGTAAACTTTTTTGTTTTAAGGCAAAAGAGAAAAATAGATTTCCTTTTTTCCCTATCCAACTGTTTCCACGACTTCCAACTCCTTGAGTTTGGTTCGTTGTTGTCACACATAAAGGTTCTGTAAATCCATTTGAAGCAATATAATTTTTTAAATAACTGTGAGTTGAATCTACTTCATTGAGTTCAATAATTTTCATACATGCATTATACATAATTATAGTTTAATACAAATAGAATATAATATTAAAAAATAATTACAGGAATATTTATGTTAGACCCTGTTTTACCCATAGCTTTGTACCTTTTGTTTGGCTATATTTTTAAAATATTTATAAAAGACAACTCAAAAGAGTTAGTCGATTTTGTAATTTATTTTGCTCTTCCTGCAATGGTTTTTGTAAAAATATACCCTTTATCATTAGATTTAAAGATTTTAAATCTAATTTGTATGTTCAACACCATTATTTTTGTAAATTTAGCTCTAAGCTACGGTATTGGAAAATATTTCAAATGGGACAGAAAAACTCTGGCTACATTTATGATTGTAGCTACTTTTGGAAACACCTCTTTTATTGGATTTTCCTATATTGACGCATTTTATGGTCAAGATTATGTTGTATATGCCCTAATATATGATTTGTTTGGTTCTTTTTTATTAGTAGTTTCTTTAGGAGTTTTTGTAATTAACTGGGGAAATGGCGAAGCTGTGAAGATGAAAACAATAGTTAAAAGTGTACTGTTTTTCCCTCCTATTGTAATGTTTATTATTACCATTTTTGCCAAAGTAGTAGTTGTTCCTAATTTTATGATGAACACCGCACAAACAATTGGAGCAACTCTTGTACCTCTTGCTATGATTGCCATTGGAATGAAATTGGAGTTAAAAAATATATTTTATAAAATCAAACTCACAGCACTTGCACTTTTTTTAAAAATGATATTTATGCCCGTACTCGTAATGATTCTGTTTGCTATTTTTTACACATTAGAGGATACTTGGAGTAAAGCCACTATCTTAGAAGTAGCCATGCCACCTATGACAACGGCTGTTATTTTAGCTATTAAAGGCGGATTAGACGAACGCTTTGCTATTAATGCTTTGGTTATAGGAGTTATTTTGTCACTAGGAAGTGTAACTGGATTTTATCTCTATTTACAATAAAGATAAACCCGTTTAAATATTAAATTCTGGAAAAAGTTCTTTTATTAAAAAAGAGCCTACTTTAAGTGTTTGATTTCCTCTTAAAAAATCACCTGCGTTGAGTTCTTTTTTTGAAGGCATTTGTAAAATTTTAACTTTAATCGCACCTTTTAGACATCCAATACTCAAATAATCTTTTCCTATGTCTAAAATAACCCCTTCTTTATTTCGTGAAGTGGTTTCAAGAAGTTCTATCTCTTTTAATTTTAGTCCACCTTGGGTGAAAATACCTGGCCAAAAAGAGTATGCTTTATATTTTAAATAGAGTTCCTGTGCATTAGTAAATGCAATTTCCCCGTCCTCTTTTTTTATTTTTTTACACAAAGATGCCAAAACATTATTTTGTTTCTTAGGAACAATATTTTCAAATGTCTTAAGTGTAGTAAGCGTTAACTTTGCTGCAATATGAGAAAGAGTCTCAAACGCTTCTGACACTTCCATTGTAGGAGTAACTTTTAAATAGTGAAGTCCTAAAATATCGCCCGTATCAAGCCCTTCTTCCATTAACATGGAAGTAACTCCTGTAAAGTTATCATTGTTTAAGAGTGCTTCTTGAATAGGCGAAGCGCCTCTGTATAAGGGCAATAAAGAAGCGTGTAAATTAATACAAGGAGCAATATCTAAAATTTCTTTAGGAAGTATTTGACCATAAGCAGCTACTACTATAAAATCTGGCTTAAGATTTTTAATTTCCAAAGCCATTTCACTGTTATTTCTTAGGCTTTTGGGTTGAAAAATAGGAAACGCCAAATCATTATCCAAACAATATTGTTTAATGTGTGGAGGGGTGAGTATTTGCTTTCTTCCTACGGGTTTATCGGGTTGTGTAAAAAGAGCTTTCACTTCAAAATCACTTTTTAACAGTGCTTCAAAAATAGTGGTTGCGTAGTGGGGTGTTCCCATAAAGACAATTTTTTTTAACACTATTTTTCCTTTTTAAAAACCGTTCCACCAATATGGTTATTGTTCACTAAAAATTCTTCCGCATATTTTAAATCGAATCCACTGCTTAAATACATAGGAATTTCTCGTTTTAGTAAAAAATCAGCCGCTTTTAGCTTAGTTACAATTCCTCCTGTCGCAAATTGCGTATTGGGAGTGTGTTCACCTTCAAGCATTTCATTGCTTATTGCATCCACATATTTTAAAAGCGTA
>JBAYYP010000040.1:0-18005 GCA_041672955.1 Arcobacteraceae bacterium | reverse complement strand
GTATGAAATGACAATGACAATAACAAGAAGAGAAGCATTAGAAAAAATGTTTAAAGTCGTAGTTGCTGTAGGTGCTGCTAATTTTTTTACCTTTGAAGATTTATTGGCTTTTGATAGTGGAAAAACTATAAAGCCTAATATTATTTGGCTTCATGGTTCATCGTGTTCGGGGTGTTCGTGTGCACTGTTTAATATTGAAGATGTTTCTGTTATTGATATTTTGACAAAATTTACCAATATTATATATCATCCCGATATTTCATTAGCAACGGGGCATCACGTAGTTGACATATTGGACAAAGCAGCAAAAGAGTTAAAAAATGATTATTTAATGGTAGTTGAGGGAGCTATTCCTGTAAAACTTCCCCATGCGTGTATTATGAGCGATAGACCAATGACACAATGGATAGAACAAATGGCTGGAAGTGCCTTGGCTTGTGTAGCAGCTGGTACTTGTGCTGCTTATGGTGGAATTACTGCTATGGAAGGAATGACGACAGGAACAATGCAACTTGATAAATTTTTAAAATCTAAAAATATTAATAAAGCGGTTGTAAATTTGCCTAATTGTCCTATGAAGCCAGAACATTTAATGTATGTAATTTTTCATTATGCCAAATTTAAAACGATACCAAACCTTGATAGCGAGGGAAGACCTGTACGGTTTTATTCACATACTGTACATGAAAGATGTTTGTATTATTCTGATTTTCAAGAAGAGAACTTTGCAAAAAAAATTGGAGATGTGGGATGCTTGTTAAAGTTAGGTTGTCAAGGACCTGTTACTAAAAATGATTGCATGACAATAGGGCATAACAATAATACAAATACTTGTATTAAAGCAGGACACCCTTGTATTGGATGTGCGAGTAAACACTTTCCAAGACAAATAATGATGCATTCGTATGGAGATAAAAGAGCTATTGTTAAGTTCAAAAATAACCATATGAGGGGAGAAAAAGCATGAAAAGAAAATTTTCAGAATCAATTTTATTTAAGTTAGCTTTCCCTTTAGTTACGAGTGTTATTATTATTTCGGCAATTTCTGTTGTAATTCTTTACTATATTCAAAAAGGCGAACTTGATACCATGATATCTGAGAAAGGTTCAGCCATATTAGAAAGTTATAATATTACAACCAGAGACTCTTTAGCAAAAGGACAAAGAAAAACGTTTCAAACGGCTATGGATAATATTGCATTGCTAGAAGGCGTTGAAGAAACAACACTTTTTACAGCAACAGGGTATCAAAATTATAAGTCTCATGAAGTTACTGTTGGAAAGCCATTTGTTAAATTAGAGGGTAAATTTTTTAATCCAAATGTAATGTTATATGAAAATACCAATGGAATGTATTTAAGAAATGATTGGAGTGAAACATCTCCTGAAAAATCAAAAAACTTTCATGCAAATATGAAAATGGATAAAACCAAAAGTTGTAATACTTGCCATTATGAAATAGATAGGTCGTTGAACTTTGTAGATAACAAAGCATACTCAATTAACGAAATAGACGATACTTCAACATTCTATCAAAAAATTATTGCTGAAAAAAATTGTATTTCTTGCCATACTAACTGGAAAGAGGGTGATGTTGCTGGACATTTAGGCGTAACAATTTCAAATAAGAAAATGCATAATCAAGTTAAAGAAAATATGACAAATTTTACAATAGTATTGGTTGTTGTCTCTTTTCTTATTATTATAATCTCTATTTTGGTTTCGCTTAAACTTACTCAAAAACTCACCCTTTTGCTGCAAGGAATAAAAAACCTTAATTTAAAGCAAGGCTCACGAATAGAAATAGAGGATAACGATGAAATTAAAGATATTGCCAATGAGGTAAATAATTATATTGAAAATATGGAAAATGGGCTTATTGAAGATGGTAAATTAATAGATGAACTCTCAATTGTAGCTCAAGAAACAGCACAAGGAAATATGTCCAAAAGAGTAGAAACAACAGCTTATAATGACTCTTTGAATCGTTTAAAGAATATTATTAATGATATGCTTATCTCATTAGAAGATAAAATGAAAAAAGTTGAAAACAGTTTAACTGCATATGCACATGATGATTACCGACCTAAAATTAACATAGATTCATCGGTTAAAGCTCAAATGCTTTCTGTTATGCAATCGATTAACACCTTAGGAGAAGCGTTAAGTATCAGCGCAAAAAATAATTTAGAAAATGGAAAAATTTTACAAAACAATTCAACTAAAATGACCATTTCTATGAATAATTTATCTTCAAAAGCCAGTGAACAAGCAGCTTCCTTGGAAGAAACAGCTGCAGCAGTTGAAGAAATTACCAGTATCACACGAAATAATGCAAGTAATGCTATAAAAATGGGGGAACTTGGACAAACTGTTAAAATGTCTGTCTCCGATGGAGAAAGCTTAGCGAGTAAAACAGCTACTTCTATGGATGAAATTAATGAAAAAGTAGCGGCTATTAATGAGGCTATTAATGTAATTGATCAAATTGCTTTTCAAACGAATATTTTATCATTAAACGCAGCTGTTGAAGCAGCAACTGCAGGAGAAGCTGGAAAAGGGTTTGCCGTTGTTGCGGCTGAGGTGCGAAATTTAGCCTCAAGAAGTGCGGAAGCTGCTAAAGAGATTAAAAAATTAGTTGAAGATGCCAATATAAAAGCAAATGCTGGTAAAATTATTTCGGATGAGATGATACAAGGGTACAAACAACTCAATTCTCATATTTCAGAAACGATTCACATAATAGACAATGTCTCAGATGCTTCTAAAGAACAAATGCACGGTATTGAACAAATTAATGATACGGTTGCTATGCTTGACAAAGTAACACAAGAAAATGCAAGTGAAGCCAGTAATGTAACCAAAATAGCCAATGAAGTTGATTCTATGGCACAACAATTAGTAAATGAAGCTATAAATAAAAAATTCAATTAGTGTCATTTTAGGGGCAAAAAGTAACACCTTTTTCCCTAAAGTAAGGTGTAACCTTAAAAGTTGTTTTAAATCAATGTTTAAATGAATTTGATAAGTTATAATTTTTTAAATTAAAAAGGGAATAACACATGAGTCGATTAACTAAACCTGATTTAAAAAATGAAATACTTCTTAGAATTCAAAAGAATTTTCCTTTAGAAGCACAACCATTTAAAGTTATTGCAAAAGAGCTTAATACTACTTCAACAGAGGTTTTAACACTTTTAAATGAAGCTAAAGATGAAAAAATAATTCGACAAACTTCAGCTATTTTTGATACAAAAAAATTGGGATACTCTTCTTCTTTGGTTGCATTTGAAATTGCAGAGGAACAAATAGATGAAGCTGTAAAAATATTAAATGCCCACCCTGGTATTTCTCATAATTATGAAAGAAATCACACCTTTAACATTTGGTTTACATTAGCCGTTGCTCCTAATTCAAAACTTGGTTTAGAAAAAACAGTTGAAATATTAGCATTAAAAACTAAAGCTATAAATTACATTGTCTTACCAACATTAAAACTCTTTAAAATTTCAGTTAAACTTGACACTACAAATACACAAAGCCAAAAAGAGCATGTCAAAACAAAAGTTTATAATGAGTTAACTCTTAATGATTTCCATTATGAATTAATTAAGCACTTACAAAAAGATATTTCCTTTGTAGAAGAGCCTTTTAAAGAGATTATTGAAGCATTAAATATTTCTTATGAAACTTTATTTGAGCATATTCAAGAATTTTTAGATGCAGGCGTAATTAGACGATATGCCTCAATATTAAACCATAGAAATGCAGGGTTTAACGCCAATGCCATGGTAGTTTGGAATATAAATGAAGAAAATGCTTTAGAAATTGGGAAAGAAGCCGCTTCTTACAGTGCTGTTAGTCACTGTTATTTACGACCTAAATATCCTAATTGGCAATATAATTTATTTACCATGATTCATGGTAAAACAAAAGAAGAGACTCAAAAAGTAATTGATGACATAGCACAAAACATTGAACACACTTCATATATGCCTTTATACTCTTCAAGAGAGTTTAAAAAAGTAAGAATAAGTTACTTTAATGAAGCATTTTATGAGTGGGAACAAAAATATATTTAAAGGAAAACAATGAATTTTTTAGAATTAGAAGGCGGTAATTTAGCAATTGCAGCTTTTTCACTTGTTGTAACAGCATTTGTAGCCACAAGACCATTTGTAGGAAAAAATGCGTTTAAAATATGGTTTCCTACTGTTTTTTTAGCATGGGCTTTTTATATAGGTACTCACTATTATATGACAACTTCAAGAATACAAACAGTTGAAACACGATTTTTAGATAATAAGCCAATTATTTGTGAAAGTAGAGCACAGCGTAAGGTGGCACAATCTATTATAATCTTAAAAAAATTAGGATGGAGTTTAAATAATAATATTTTATCTAACCCTGAGTATGAAAGAGTTTTTCATACTGCCAGATGCTTAGAGCATTTTGATAGAGAGTTTCCAGAGTAGAAGCAATGATTAATTCTGCTGTTTAGTGTTTGGTTTATAAAAAACCAAGCACTAAATAAAATATTCTGATAACTTCTCTTTATCTATTTTTTTATTCTTTGTATCAAGTAAATTTTCATCTTTAAAAACTTTTAGTGTTCTTGAAAGTGTTTCTGGCGTGATATTTAGCAGTTGTGCAACTATTATTTTTTTGGTATTGAAAAAATCTTTCTCATTCTCACAAATATATTTTGCCACTTTTTCTTTTGTATCAAGTACGAGTTGCATAGAAATAATATTTTCCAGATTCTTAATTTTATAAATAAGTGAAATTTGCATATTAAAACACAATTCTGGGTTTTGTAGCATAATGGTCTTTAGTTTTAAAAAATCAATTTTTAATATTTCAATATTTGTGTAGGCTTGTGCCGTTGCTGGGTAAGGTATTTGTTGAAAAATAGCTGCTTCGGCTATGAGTTCATTGCTTTGAAAATATTTTAAAACCAACTCTTTGCTGTTGGTGGCTGTTTTGTAAAGCTTGATAATACCCTTGGTTAAAATATGCAAATATTTAGGCTCATCGCCTTCATAAAATACAATATTATCTTTATTGAGTTTAACTTCATAGGTAAACCCTGCAATTATATTAAGCGTTTCATCATTGAGTTGTGAAAAAAGAAATATCTCTTTTAATTTTGTTTTCATATGTATCCTTAAGAGCTATAAATGTGGTATTTATTGGTAGAAAGCAAGAATAGAAATTTTAAAAAACGAATTTCGCTCCTATTTTATAACGATGTTATAGTAGCATATTATTAAAATGAGAACAAATTTTTTCAAAAAAATGGCTTTTATCTTAATAAAAACTTATGTAATTTGACTAGGGTCAAATGCTATGTAAAAGTAAAGTGTTATACTAATTTGTTTATAACAGACATTTAAAAGGAGAACAACATGGCGCTTTCAAGAAGAGATTTCTTAAAAAGTTCGGCAGCGGCAAGTGCGGCAGCAGCAATTGGGATGAATGTTCCAACGGCAATGAGTGCAGCAGCCTCTCAAGCAGAATCAAGCTGGAGATGGGATAAGGCCGCGTGTAGATTTTGTGGTACAGGTTGTGGAATTATGCTAGCTACTAAAGACGGCAAAATTGTTGCTGTTAAAGGTGACCCAGCAGCCCCTGTAAACAGAGGTCTTAACTGTATTAAAGGTTACTTTAATGCCAAAATTATGTACGGGGCTGACCGATTAAAACAGCCTTTATTGCGAGTTGGTTCAAATGGAAAATTTGATAAAAACGGAAAATTTGCACCTGTTAGTTGGGAAAGAGCATTTGATGAGATGGAATTCCATATCAAAAAAGCGTTAAAAGAATCAGGTCCAGAAGGAGTTGGTGTTTTTGCTTCAGGGCAATACACTATTATGGAAGGATATGCCGCTCAAAAAATGATGAAAGCAGGTTTTAGAGGCAATGCAATTGACCCTAATGCTAGACATTGTATGGCGTCTGCGGTTGTTGGGTTTTACCAAACATTTGGTATTGATGAACCAAGTGGTTGTTATGATGATATTGAACTAACTGATACAATTGTATCTTGGGGTTCAAACATGGCAGAGATGCACCCAATTTTATGGTCAAGAGTAACTGACCGAAAATTAAGTGACCCTGAAAGAGTTAAAGTAATTAATATGTCAACATATACGCACCGAACTTCGGATTTAGCGGATATTGAAATTATTTTTACTCCAAATACTGACCTTGCGTTATGGAACTATATTGCACGAGAAATCGTTTATAATAACCCTGAATCAATTGATTGGGATTTTGTTAAAAAACATATCGTATTTGCAGCAAGTCCTGTAAATATTGGTTATGGTATGAGACGAAGCGATGAAAAATCAATAATAGATGGTAAATACTCAGATAAAGAGATGGAAATTATCTCTAAAGAGATGCAAAAGAAAGTCTCTGCAACTGAAGCTCCTGCTTTAGCTCCTTATGGATATAAAGAGGGTGACATGATGGTGAATAAAAACACAGGTTTAGCTCACTGGGAAATTCCATTTGAAGAGTATAAAAAATTCTTAGAACCATATACTTTAGATTATGTTGCAAAAATCTCTAAAGGAAATCCAGATGAAGATATTAATGAGTTTAAGAAAAAACTTCAAACATTAGCGAACCTTTATATTGAAAAAAATAGAAAAGTAGTAAGCTTCTGGACTATGGGTATGAACCAACACACAAGAGGAACTTGGGTTAATACATTAGCATATAACGTTCACTTTTTACTAAATAAACAAGCAAAACCAGGTAGTGGAGCTTTCTCTTTAACTGGACAACCAAGTGCATGTGGAACTGCTAGAGAAGTAGGAACATTCTGTCACAGATTACCAGCGGATATGATGGTTGCTAATCCAAAACACAGATCAATTACTGAAAAAGTTTGGCAAGTACCTGAGGGAACTATCAACCCAATTGGTGTTCAAGATATTATGAAAATCCATAGAGGTATTGAAGACGGTTTGGTTAAATTTGCTTGGGTAAATGTATGTAATCCATATCAATGTACTGCAAGTGCAACGCATTGGATTAAAGCAGCACGAGAGATGGATAACTTTATTGTAACTTCAGATGGATACCCTGGTATTTCTGCAAAAGTTTCTGACCTTATTTTGCCATCGGCTATGATTTATGAAAAATGGGGCGCGTATGGAAATGCGGAGAGACGAACACAACATTGGAGACAACAAGTACTTCCAGTTGGTGATGCAATGTCAGATACATGGCAATGGGTTGAGCTTTCAAAACGATTTACAGTAAAAGATGTTTGGGGTGAGCATAAACCAAGTGGTCCTAGAAAAGAAGTATTACCAAGCATGATTGAACAAGCAAAAGCAATGGGATATACAGAAGACACCACTATGTTTGAAATTTTATTTGCTAATAAAACAGCACAAAGCTATAAACTTGACCAAAATGATCCAATTCAAAAAGGGTATGATAACTCTGAGGGTTATGGAGATTCTAGAAATGTTGTTGGTTCAGATGGAAAAGTATTTAAAGGATATGGATTCTTTATCCAAAAATATCTTTTTGAAGAGTATGCAGAGTTTGGAAGAGGTCACGCTCACGATTTAGCTGACTTTGACACTTATCATAGAGTACGAGGACTAAAATGGCCAGTAGTTGATGGTAAAGAGACGCAATGGAGATTTAACACTCAATATGACCCATATGCTAAAAAATATGGAGCAGAAACAGGACATACTGAATTTGCTTTTTATGGTACATTGGCAAAAGCATTGGCTCAAGGAGATTTACTAGGAGTTAAAGATAAAACTGCAATTTCATTGAAAAATAAAGCAAAAATCTTTGCACGACCATATATGGATCCACCGGAAATGCCTGATAACGAGTATCCAGTTTGGTTAAGTACAGGAAGAGTACTTGAGCATTGGCACTCAGGAACAATGACGATGAGAGTTCCTGAACTTTACCGTGCAGTTCCTGAAGCACTATGTTATATCCACCCAGTTGATGCCGAAAAATATGGGGTTAAGCAAGGTGGTTTATGTTGGGTTGAGAGTCGAAGAGGAAAAGTTAAAGCTCGAGTGGAAACAAGAGGAAGAAACCGACCTTCAAGAGGATTAGTATATGTTCCTTGGTTTGACGAAAAAGTATTTATTAACAAAGTATGTTTAGATGCAACTTGTCCACAATCAGGACAAACAGACTTTAAAAAATGTGCCGTTAAAGTTTATAGTGTATAATCGCAAAAAATATAAATAAGGTTCGTAATGATAAGTGACAGAAGGAAATTTTTACTTGGTAGTGCTAGAACTCTTGGAGTAATGGCATTAGGTGGATTGGTATGGAGCGCATATATAGATGAAGCTACGGCTTCAAAGCTCATTCTTAGACCACCTGGTGCATTGAACGAAAATGAGTTTTTAAAAACGTGTATTAAGTGTGGACTTTGTGTAGAAGCTTGCCCATACGATACATTGGTTTTAGCAAAGCCTGGTGACAATAAACCTTTAGGCACTCCATTTTTTGAACCGCGGACAATTCCTTGTTATATGTGTCCAGATATTCCTTGTGTGCCTGTTTGTCCAAGCGGTGCTTTGGATGAAAAAAGTGTATCTCAAGATGATGTTTTGGATATTAATAAATCAAGAATGGGACTAGCAGTTGTAGATGCTAAAAATTGTATTGCATTTTGGGGAATTCAGTGTGATGCTTGTTATAGAGCTTGTCCTTTATTGGATCAAGCTTTGTATTTGGAGTACACCAAAAATGAAAGAACCGGTAAACATGCTTTTTTAAAGCCCATTGTTGACAGTGATTACTGTACAGGATGTGGTTTATGTGAAAGAGCTTGTGTAACAAAAAAAGCTGCAATTTTTGTATTGCCTCGAGAAATTGCCTTAGGCGAAGTGGGCGGACACTATGTTAAAGGTTGGGAAACGGTGGATGAATCAAAAATAGACACTTCAAAAAGTCAAATTACCACCACTAAAATCAGCAAAGAAAGAGCCATTGACTCGTTAAATGATATGAAAGGATTACTCGATGACTAAGTTTTTATTTAAACATCGATTTTTAATCTTAAGACGATTGGTTCAAATATCATTGATGGTGCTGTATATTGGTGGAAATGCTTGGGGTTGGACTATTTTACAAGGAAATTTAAGCTCTTCAATGTTTTTAGGGGCCATTCCTTTAAGTGACCCTTTTGCTGCACTTCAAATGTTTAGTGCAGGTGCTGTTATTTCTGCAAACATTTTAGTAGGTGCTTTTATAATAACAGGTATTTATTTTATAATAGGGGGAAGAGTCTTTTGTTCTTGGGTTTGTCCGGTTAATATTATAACCGATGCGGCAAATTATCTCAGACGAAAACTGGGATTTAACCAAATACAAAAGAAACAACCTGCTAGTAGAAATATCCGTTATTATGTATTGGCATTGAGTTTAATTTTGTCTTATATCTTAGGCGTAACCGCGTTTGAGTTGATTTCTCCTATTTCCATAACACACAGAGGAATTATTTTTGGTCTGGGATTTGCTTGGGCTATGATGTTAGTAATTTTCCTCTTTGACCTATTTATATTAAAAAATGGGTGGTGTGGATATATTTGTCCTTTAGGAGGGTTTTACTCTGTTATTGGCAAATTCAGTCTTATTAGAGTCGACCACGATGAACCAAAATGTACAGTTTGCATGAAGTGTAAAGAAGTTTGTCCCGAAAGCCAAGTTTTATGGATGGTAGGTAAACAAAGCGTACAAGTATTAAGTGGCGAGTGTACCAACTGCGGTAGATGTGTAGAAGTATGTGATGATGATGCTTTAAATTTTTCTTTAAGAACTCAAATAGGAGATAAAAAATGAAATTAGTTAGTAAAATAGCTTTAAGTTTAGTGGTTGCTTCATCTTTTATGTTTGTAGGTTGCATGGATGCTAGCCTTAACAGCAAAGAAGTCGCAAAACCAGCCATTGAGGATACCTCAATTGGATTAAGAAAAGTCGATTTGTTCAGTGAAGATATAGTAACTCCTGATGAAACAAAATACAGTGACAGTGTTGCAGGAAGCAGTACAAAAATTGCAAGAGCATTTCAAGATGCTCCTCCAATGATTCCACACGATACTGAAGGAATGTTACCAATTACGATTAACGATAATCAATGTGTTGGATGTCATGCTCCAGGTGTAGCTGAGAGTATAGGGGCAGTGCCTTATCCACAATCGCACCTTTTAGATTTTAGACCTAAACATAAATTTGATGGACAAAAATTTGAAAAAAGTGTTGATAATATGAAAAATGAAATTTCAATTACAGAAGGCAATGGAGAGTTGGCACACGCAAGATTTAACTGTTCAGCTTGTCATGCTCCACAAAGTGGCGGGCAATTGGTTGAAAATACATTCAATGCTGAATTTACTTCAAAAGATGGTAGTACTAAATCACACTGGCAAGGAAGTAGCTTGACTGAAGGTTTAGACACGTTAAAAGAGTAATTTTTATGAAAAGAAGAGAACTGTTTAGTTCTCTTTTTTCATCTAAAGAAAAAAGAGAGTTCAACCAAGAGTTTATACGACCCCCATATTTTTCAAATGAAGATTCTTTTCACAAAGAGTGCATTAAGTGCGAAGGAAAATGCAGCACCGTTTGTGAAGAGAATATTATTGTTATACATACTGATAAAACCCCTTATTTAAACTTTGACCAAAGTGGATGCACCTTTTGCGATGCGTGTGCGAAAGAGTGCCCCTTTGAAGTCTTAAGCCTTGAGTTTAAAAGCCAAGTCAATGCAGTATTTGAGATTGATATGCTAAAATGTCTCAGTTGGAATTCTACTATGTGCTTTTCGTGCAAAGATCCATGTTTTAGCAACGCTATTGAGTTTTTAGGGATGTTTAGACCCACTATTAACACTAATATATGTACTGGGTGTGGATTTTGTGTTAACATTTGTCCCACCAAAGCAATTAGCTATAAAAAAATAGAAAAGGAAGAGAATGAAAGTGACCTTTAAAGCTCATATAGAAGAGAATGGAATAGGCGGATGGGTAATTCGAATAAGTAATACCCAAACCAAAGAAGAGGCTCTTTGCAAAGACTTAGAGGAGTTTTCAACTCAAATTGAACTCTTAGGACAGCCGTATAAAGATAATATTGAAGTGCTTTGGAGTAAAGCTGACAACTTAACAGAAGAGCATTTTTATGAAGTTAAACAAGGTATGGCAAAAATAAATAAAGAACTGCATGAAAATGATTAGAATTGCTCTTTTGCTTATTGCTTTTTTGGTGCAAGGCTTAAGTATGGAAACACTAACTCCTACTAAAAGCTTTCAAGCCAAAGGAGATGTGCAAGATATTTTTTACGATAAAAACAAAAATATTTTGTATGCAGCAAACAGTAATGGAAGTGTAGAACTTTTTGATGTAGAGAGTTCATTGGTTATTAAAACAATTGAACTGCCTACTATTATAGATTTTATTGGCGATGTTATGCCTTCTAAAATTTACTCCATTGATGTAATTGAAGAGAAACTGTTAATTGTATCTCAGGGCATGAAAGGGTACAGAAATCTTTGGATTTATGAAAACGATACCTTGACTAAAATTTTTGATATAGATAAAAAGTATTTTCTTCAAAAGGCTTCTTTTATAGATAAAGATAGGATTTTATTTGCACTTTTGAGCAATCAAGTGGGGCTTTATAATTTAAAGACAGAAGAAAACGAATACTTTATGCAACTTAGTCACTCTTCCTTTTCACACTTTAAAGTAAGTGTAGATAAAAAAAGCTTTGCATCAACAGATGAAAGTGGAATTGTTCGATTATTTAATACACAAGATGGAATAATAATAAAAACATTAGAAGCATTAAATTTGGATAAAGTTTATCAAGTTGATTACAAAAATGATGTGATATTAACAGCAGGACAAGACAGAAAAGCAGTAGTTTATCCTACTAATGCACAAGCCTATGTTTTGCATTTTGATTTTTTACTTTACAGTTGTGCGTTAAGTACAAACAGCACATACGGTGCCGTTTCTTATAATGAAAAGAATGAAATTTTAGTTTTTGATATAGCAAATAAGCGATATTTATATAATCTAATAGGACAAAAAGCCACGCTAACACAAATTCTTTTTATATCGGAAAAGGAACTAATAGCCAGCAGTGACAGTAATATAATTAATTTTTGGAAATTTTAACAAATATAGGAGTTAACATGAATATTTCAAGTATAGTCGTAAAAACAGTTCCCAAATATCTTGACGAGGTAGTAGAAGCATTGAAAAATTGTCCAGTGTGTGATTATCATATGCACGATGAAATAGGGCGAATTATAATTACTATTGAGGGTAACAGTGTTAAAGAGGAGTTAGAAAAACTTCGTGTAATTGAAGCTATTCCTCATGTGATTGCAGCTGACATGCAAATGGCATACAGTGAAGATGAATTAGATGAACATATGGAAGTATTAAAAACTTCTGATGTGGTACCAAAGATGTTAAACGATGATAATTTAGACCCTAAGAAAATCATTTATAGTGGAGATTTAAAGAAAAAAGATTTAGAAGGGTTTGCAGACCATTTCGATAAGGTGAAATAATGGAATACAATAACAGTGAATTTTTAATAGAAACCGAAGTTCCTCAAGGGGAACTCATAATTTCAAGAACCAATTTAAAAGGTGAAATCACCTATGCCAATGAGATATTTGCAGAAATAAGTGGCTATACAGTAGAAGAATTAATAGGAAAATCGCATAACATAGTAAGGCACCCCGATATGCCTAAAATTGCATTTAAAGAGCTATGGCAAACTATAAAAGAGTTTAAAAAGTGGAAAGGGTATGTTAAAAACCTAAGAAAAGATGGCGGATTTTATTGGGTCTATGCAGAAGTTTCTGGTGTGTTTTTTAACAATGAAATTATAGAGTATAAATCGGTTAGAACGCCTATTACATATGAGCAAAAACTTGAAGCTCAAAAACTATACGATGGCATAAAAGAAAAAGTAAAAGGGGAATTAAAACGAAGAGTTATCTACCAATAATGCTTCGTTTAACACTTCTTTTAGTGCTTAGTTTTCAAGCATTAATGGGATACTCAAGTCATGCCATTAATGCTTATGCAGTTGCTATTTACAATGAATTCATGAAAGAAGAACCCCTTCAAGGAATTCATACAACAATAAAAGATTATAACGGCATTGTTTATACTAAAATCTATGCCTTTGGAACATTCTTACACGACAAACCCCACGTTAAAATTGGCAACTCAAAAGGCAGTTTAGAAAGAGAAAACCCTATTATTAAAAATGGGCTAATTATAGGCTATGAAATGCTTTTTAAACATTTTACTGTTCAAAGTGGGTATTTAGAAGTTTACATTGGGGAAAAACTGTTTGATAGAAGTGTGTATGTGAAATAATTTAAATTATTAATAATTTTTATTAATACTATTTTGATAAATCAATTTCTTTTTCATCATAGTCTATATTTTTATAAATCATCAAAATCAATATTGAATTTTGGTTTATTTTATAAATTATCTTGTAGCCTTCAATAAAAATTTCTCTTATGTTTTCATCGTTAAAAATTTTGTTTATTTTTCCTATTCTTGGATACGATAATATATTTTTTATTCTAGTGATCAAATTTGATATATGAAAAGAGGCTCTTTTAGAAGAATCTTTTGAAATATGTACTTTAATATCGGTTAAATAGTTTTTTGAGCTTTTGGAAAAGTTAATCTTCACAAAAAAACTCTTTTAAGAGTTCATCGCTTGAAAAAACTTCACCTTTTTGCTCTTCTAATAAAGCAGTATTTATTCCTTTTTTTTCAAATTGAAAAATTTTATCATCTATAATTTCAATTTCCTTACCTTTTTTAGATAAATTTTCAAGAAATGCCAAGATTTCATTTGCAACTACATTGCTTGTATTGATATGTAATGTTTGCATTAATATCCTTTAGTAAAATTAATATATGTTAGTATATAAGAAAAATAGGAAATTATCAACCAATTTTACATATATTTTTTAAGCACATCTGGAATTTTTATAGTTCCATCTTCTTGCTGATAGTTCTCCATAATAGCTACTAGCGTTCTTCCAACGGCTAAACTTGAACCATTTAGTGTATGTGCTAATGCGTTCTTTTTATCCTCTTTAAAACGGATTTTTGCTCTTCGTGCTTGAAACTCTCTGGTATTTGAAATTGAAGATATTTCTCTAAATTTTCCTTGACCTGGAAGCCATACTTCTAAGTCAATGGTAATTGCTGCACTAAAACCTAAATCTCCTGTGCACAGTTGTACTTTTTGGTGGCAAAGTCCTAATGAAGTGAGTAAATCACTCGCACACTTAACCATTTTTTCAAAAATTTCGTCACTTTGAGTAGGAGTCGTAATGGCTACCATTTCAACTTTGTCGAATTGGTGTTGACGAATAAGCCCTCTCGTGTCTCTTCCTGCACTTCCTGCTTCTTTTCTAAAACATGGAGTGTATGAAGTTAACAGTAGTGGTAACTGGGATATATCAATAATTTCATCGTTGTAAAGGTTGGTTAAACTCACTTCCGCAGTGGGAATTAAATATAAATCTTCACCCTCTATTTTAAACAAATCATCTGCAAATTTTGGTAATTGACCAGTTCCAAGAAGTGTGTTTGAGTTTGCTAAAAATGGCACATACCACTCTTGAAACCCTCGTTCTCGGTTGAAATCCAGCATATAATTAATTAGTGCTCGCTCTAACCTTGCAGCTTGTCCACTTAATGCTGTAAATCTTGATTTTGCAATTTTTACCCCTCGTGCAAAGTCAAGAGTTCCATTGGCTTCGCCCAAATCCCAATGCTCTTTAGCAGGAAAAGAAAATTCTGGTTTTTCCCCTACAATTTCTAAAACAACATTTTCATTTTCATCTGCACCGTTTGGAACGCAATCATCGGGAAGGTTTGGAACGCCTAAAGCTATGGCTTCAAGTTCCTCTTCTAAGACTCTAACTTCTTCTTCTAAGGTTTGTTTTTGAGTTTTTAAAGAGTTTATTTTTTCTTGTAAAGGCTCAACAGCTAAACCCTCTTTTTTATATCGTCCAAACTCTTTAGAAAGAAGATTTTGCTCGGCAGTAACCTCTTCCATTGCTTGTCTTTTCTCTTTTGTACGAAGTGATAACTCTTTTAATGAAGCTAAAAGTTCAGCTCCAACACCTTTTCTTGTAAGCTTAGCAGCAACGCTTTCATAATCTTTTTGTAATAATTTTATATCAACCATTCATTTCTACTTTTATAATCATATTTCCATCTTCGTAAACGGCACGAAAATGGTGTTTTCCACAAAAATTGTCATTCATATAGGCACATTTTTCATTTGCTCGCATCAAAGCTTCATCAATTGTATCAAACTCTTCAACTGCCAATAAATCTGACTCTTGAAAACACTTACACTCTTTTTGCATTTTAACTAAAGGCATAATAGCTCCATTTTTTACGCCATTATAACAAACTTTTTCCTAGGTTTTGCTTTTTTGATGTGAAGATGTAATTGGGTATTGGTTATAATATGTCTTATTTATTTCAAGGATTTCACAGTGAAAACATTTTTTAAACTCTATTTTCCTTTAGCAGTAGTAATCTTTTTGATTTTTTTTATCCCCTCAAGATTCATACAACCCCCAGTTGAAAAAAAATTGATAATTGCAGCAGGAAGCCCACAAGGTGAGTACTACAAAGTAGCACTACAATATAAAGAGTTGTTAGAAAAAGAAAAAGTAGAAGTAGAAGTCCTTGAAACGACTGGTTCTTTAGAAAATGCACAGTTAATTAGAGAGAAAAAAGCAGATATTGGATTTGTGCAAAGTGGCATTTTAAGCCAAAGTGATTCTGAAGAAATTGAATCCTTAGCCAGTATTTATTATGAACCTATTTGGATATTTTATAAAAATGAAGGTTTTAATATTGAATATGTGATACAACTTATCTCTAAAAAAATATCTTTAGGTGAAGAGAATACGGGAACAAGTTTTTTAGCAAATAGAATTTTAAGCGATAATGGATTAAATGAATCCAACACGCAAATGATTCATTACAATACGCAAACTTCAAAAGAAAAACTTTTAAAAGGAGAAATAGATGCCATGGTTATGGTGGTATCTTCAAATTCAAGCATAGTTCAAGAGCTACTGGAAAATCCTACAATCAACATTTTAAATATAAAACGAGCAAAAGCATATAGTATGAAATATCCTTATTTGTCAAACTTAACTTTGCACGAAGGAACTATGGATTTGTATAAAAATATTCCTTCTGAAGAGATTAGGCTACTTGCAACTACTGCAAATTTAATTACCCATAAAGAGATGCCCACAGAGCTTATACGATTGTTTTTAAAAAAAGCAAAAGAGTTGCACTCTTCAAAATCTTTGTTTACACAAACGAGCGAATTCCCGCATATTAAAAACTTAGATACACAAATAAATGAAGAAGCGGAAAAATATTTTAAACATGGAGACAGTTGGTTGGAGACTCTTTTTCCTTATTGGGTGGCTTCAAATATTGACAGACTAAAGATTATGATTATTCCACTTCTTACACTTATGTTTCCTTTATTTAAAGGAGTTATGCCTTTATATACATGGACAATGCGTTCAAAAATATACAAATGGTACAGTGAATTAAATGCCATTGATAAAAATATTCCCTCTTTTTCAAAAACGCAACTCAAAGAAAAATTAGAGTATTTAGAAGCGTTACAAAAACAAATTAGCAATCATACAAAAGTACCTTTATCGTTTATGGGAGAGTACTACAATTTGTTGTTGCATTTAGAGATGATTATTACAAAAATGAAAAGTAAGCTCTAAAATAGGGTTGTTTTTTCTTTTTTTTAACTTATTTCGTTATAATTTGCCTAAAAAAACAAGGATGTGGTTGTGAGAATTTTATCGGGCATTCAGCCCTCAGGCACTATTCATATAGGTAACTATTTTGGAATGATAAAAAAAATGATAGAGGCACAAAACGATGGTGAACTTTTTGCATTTATAGCTTCCTATCACGCGTTAACTTCAGTCAAAGACAAAGCCGCTTTAGAAAACAATATTTTAGAAGCGTCAATTAACTTTTTAGCACTTGGAATGGACCCAGAAAAGTCAACTTTTTGGGTACAAAGTGATGTTAAAGAGGTGTTGGAGCTTTATTGGATTTTATCAAACCACACCTCTATGGGACTACTTGAAAGAGCTCATTCGTATAAAGATAAAACCTCACGAGGGATTCAAGCCAATCATGGACTTTTTTCGTACCCTGTTTTAATGGCAGCAGATATTTTAATTTTTGATTCAAATATTGTTCCTGTTGGCAAAGACCAGATTCAACACGTAGAGATGACAAGAGATATTGCCATTAGTTTTAACAATATCTATGGCGAGATTTTTACCTTGCCTGAATCTAAAGTCGATGAGGTACTACAAACAGTACCAGGAACAGATGGCGCTAAAATGTCAAAGTCATACGGCAACACGATTGATATGTTTAACACTGCAAAAATAGTAAAAAAACAAGTTATGTCAATTGTAACGGACTCAACGCCTTTAGAAGAACCCAAAGCACACGATTCTTGCAATGTTTATAAGCTGTGTGAACTCTTTATGAGTGGTGATGAACTCTTAGAGCTTCAAAAGCGTTACGCCACTCCTAATGAAGGCTATGGACACTTTAAATTAGCACTCTTAGATAAAATCAATGAACACTTTTCTCCTTATAAAGAAAAAAGAGAGTATTACTTAAATCATAAAGATGAGGTACGAGAAATTTTAGCAGCAGGTGCTGTGAAAGCCAGAAAAATAGCTCAAGCAAAAATGGAAATAATTAGAGATGCAGTAGGGCTTAATTATTGAATTAAAACAAGGGTTTTATTCCATTAACCCTTGTGTCAATTTTTATTCTCTTCTACAAACTGGCTAATAGCTTTTTTAATATCTTTTAAATTTTCCTCATTGCCCTGTAATCTTTCAAAAAATTTCTCTTTG
>JBAYYP010000039.1:0-18145 GCA_041672955.1 Arcobacteraceae bacterium | reverse complement strand
TTAACATTAAAGCAAAAATATTCCCAAAAGTTTGGTAGGAGAACAAAGAAGTGTTGGCATGAAAGCCCCTGCTTTTTAGTCTGTTTTTTGTTTCTATTACCTCTTGAACTAAAAACTCAATCATTTTTAATGTAAAGTAAAATAAAGCAATAAACAAAGGATGCACTTTAAAATAACTCAACCCTCGAATAATATCGTAGCCTTTGGATTGAGAAAAAAGCATCAAGGTAAATAACAATATTAGATTGATTTTTCCAAAGAGTTCCAGTGCCATAAAAATATTTTCAAAAGCAACAAACAAGACTAGAAAAAGAGTAAAAATATTAAGAAGAATCAACTTTTTTAGTATCAAAATAAAATATTTTCTTTCTATAAAAACTAAAAAAAGAAGCGGACAAACATAGAGTATTTTTAAGGGCGTAAAAGCAACCCATGAAGAAAAAAGTAAAATAACAATTAGTTTTAATGCCTCATTTTGCACGAGATTTAAACCTCTTTACGCCATAAAAAAACAGTCCAATTAGTCCTAATGATAAAAATATTTTAAAAATATTTCCTTCTTCCTCTTCTTCTACTAGCTTTTCTAAACTTTTTTCTGGTATTTGCGTAAGAGTTACCTCTTTTTGCACAAGATGTCCGCTTGAACCATCTATAATAATCATTAACTTATCATAAACAGATACATAACTAAACTTCCCCTCTTTATCTAAATTGCCTTCTAAAAGAGTTTCGTCATTGTGTTTTATAATTACTTTACACTCTTTACAAGGTGCTCCCGAAGCAAAATACGAGAAGAGTTGCAACTCGTTTTTGTCGTGTGTAATAAACAAGTTGATTTTATGTGCCCATAAAGAGTTGCTTAACAACAAAGCTAAAATCAGACTACGCATGTAAGTTTCTTCTTAAAAGTTTTGGATAGGTTTTTTTAATAAATAGGAGTAAAAACATACTAACAATGCCTTCAATAATCATGGTAATACTATTCACCCCTAAAATAGTCATGGCGGCTGTTTCATATTCGGCTTTTGAAAAATATAATATTACTGTTAAAAAAAGTGTCGCAAAAAAAGTACCTATAAATCCCACTAAAAAAAATTGGACTTTGTCATTTAAGCGTTGGAACAGGGCTGTTTTATACAACCAATGCACCAAAACAATTGGCACTCCCATAATAAATAGGTTCACGCCAATTGAAGCAATACCCCCATAACCCATTAATAACGCTTGTAAAATTAAAGCAATGGCAATACTTACAAACCCACTTAACCCTACTAGTAAGCCAATAACTCCTAAAAGCATTAAGTGAATTTGTGTTACGCCAAAAGGAATGTGTATAAAAGAAGCCACAAAAAACAAAGCACTGCAAACAGCAGCTATGGCTATGTGCTCCTCTTTAAGTCGTTTCATGCCCACATACAATATGCCAGCACTTACAATTGAAACTATCAGTGTGGCTTCAAGGGTTAATACACCATCCGCAATATGCATATTAGTGTGCTTTTACCCAAATAAGTGCTCCATTTTCTACTGGATACATCTTGCCATTGGTGTGTTTAATTTCGCCCTCTTCTATGAGTGCTGCAAATCCCCACCACCCTTTATGATTTAAAACAAAACTAAACTCGCCATTGACATTGGTTTTAACGCTTTGTGTAATATGAGCTTCAGTGGGTGCTTTTAAACCAAATTCATTATAAAGTTCAACTTCAACTTCTGTATTTGCTGCTGGTTTTCCTTTGTGTAAAACTTTTCCTTGAAATAGGTTTCCACTATACAAAGCAAATGGTTTTACTAATGGAATAATTTCATAGTCTAATCCAATTGGCTCGTCCCAACCCTCTTCAAAACCAAAAGCTGAAATTATAAGTTTTGGAACATGTACAATAAAAACATCTTCAGCTGGTTCAAAATAGGCTTGTGGTTGAACATAAAACTGATATACTCCTGGAAGTTTCAAATCAAAATTGGCTTTCCAAGATTTATGCTCAAACTTTTTACTCTGGGTAAGAGTTAATGGTGTTTTATTGTTTTTTAAAAAAACTTGAGGTTTTTCTAGAGTCATTCCACTTTGTTCAAAAGGGTGAATAAATGAAATATCAAACACGATTTTTGAATCTTTTTGTTCTTCTATCACATCTTTATTAGATAAAAATGTTAAAAAATGAGCATTGGCATAAAGAGATACCAACAACAAAACAATAATTTTTTTCATACGATTTTTTCCTTTAATTTTATTTTGAATATTGTATTCTTAAACCTTTTACACTATAATAAAAATTCTCATTTCTTATATATTTTTGGAACTTAAAATAATGAATAAATGTATTTTTTGCCACGGTAAACATCTTTATATTTTAAGCAACGGCTATATAAAGTGTGCTTCTTGCAAAAAGAAGTTCTCATTAAAAAAGCAGCAAACTCAAGAAAAAATTATTGCAGCATTTTGCAATAATATCAATGCGTATCAATGCCATATTCAACTTGGGCTTAATTATGTAACCATTCACAAAAAATATGCCCAGCTTCGAGAATTTATTGTTCAATATTTAGATACTTTACACAAACAACAAAAAAGCAACAGCAAGGAATACGATGAATATCTCTATTTAAAAAATAAAAATATTTATAAAGCACAAAATTTTCTAACCTTTGCCTATGAAAACAAAATTTATAATCTTATGCTTCCATCTTTGCAAAAATTTAGAACCTATTATGAATCCAATAAAGAGTTAAGTAAATTTTTGTTTTTGAATAAAATTGCGAAGTTGCAAAGTAAATCTTCACGCATCAATGAGTTTTGGGATTTTCTAGAACTTTTCTTAAAAAAATTCAAAGGAGTAGATGCCAATAATTTCATCTACTATTTAAAAGAAGCCGAATTTAAATTTAACCACTCCTTTGAAGAGCAAAAAAAGATTCTAATTAACTGCCTTAATTAAACAGTTAACTATGTTTTACTCTTTTATCATCACTTTAACATCAACAATTTGTATCTCTTCTATATTCCAAACATTGTTTTTTACATACGGCTCGTTAGCTAACCATGATTCAAACTCTTCTTCACTGTTAAAGTTAGTAACAATAGTAGAACCTATCATTTTTTCATCTTCAACCAAGGCGCACGCACTGACTATTTTTCCACTTTTCATTAAACTTTGAGTGGCTTTAATATGCTCAGCTCTGGCTTTCATTCTTCGTTCTTGTGCATCTTCATGATCGTATACAATGACTAAATATTGCATCTTTACCCTTTAATTTTCAAAAATTATATCATAATAAAATTAGAATATTCTGTTTTATTTTATTTGTGTAAGATGGCTAAAATAGTAGCCTTGCATATAGTTTGAACCCAGTTTTTTCACTAAATTTAAATCTTCTTTTGTCTCAACACCTTCAATAATTGTTTTTTGCCCATTTGACTGTATTGTTTTTATAACACCCTCTAAATAATAAATATAGTTAGGATTTTTTTCTATTTCTCGCAAAAATGATCTATCTATTTTAATATATTCACTATTTTTCATAATATAAAAAGAGAACATGGAACCCTCTTGAGCAAAATCATCTAGTGCTGTAATAATTTTTTTAGATTTTAACCAACTTGAAAAATCTTTCATAATATTTGCACTTTTTTCATCATCACTGCCATTTTCTGTAATTTCTACAACTATTTTTTCTCTATTTTTTTCTAAAAAACTATCCCAATACTCTTGTTGTAAAGAAGTTTTTGCAACATCCGCATCAAAGTTTACAAATGTTTTGTAATTTAAAGGAGCGTGTTTAATTTGATGAAGTTTGTTTCTTTTCTCTATTTCATAAAAAAGGTTATTGTTTTGGTGTAAATGTCTAAATATTTCATCTGTGGTTGCAATAGTTTCATTTATATTAAATTTTGCCAATGCTTCATATGCATATATCTCTTTTTTCTTTACATCTATAATTGCTTCATATTTTGTGTGATAAGAAGATTTTTCTATAATTTGATTTAAGTTAATTGCTTTCATAAGTGAAAATATAACCAATTATGACTTAAAGTTAAATGATACCTATTATTGATATTAGTATTAAATATAATTTATAGCAAAAAGAAATGTTACAGGATAAATAATTGCATTCATATATCGAAAAAAGAAGCCCATTTTAGCATTTACAGGCATTATATCTTCTATTTTCTCACCTTGAGATAATTTTTTCATCATTACTATTTTAAAAGCTACATCAATAAATTTAATAATCAGCATTGCGAACATTAATAAAGAGCTTGTATCTAAATAGATAATTAAAAATAAAACATAAAAAAAAGTTGGGTTTAAAACAAAAAAAGTTAAAAGTGATTTTTGGTAGACTAAAAAATTATTATATATTGTGCCATGTAGGCTTTGTGATTTTTGCCAATTGGCTTCAAAGAGTTCTAAAGCAAAGAAAAGTGTAAATAGAAATATAATGGTATCCATGACTTACCTTAACAGTGAAGCATATGCTTCACTGCAATGGTTATTAATCTTGTTTAATAGCAAATTTAATTTTTTTATCTTTATAAAGACCTGTTCCTACTGGAATAGTTCTTCCAATTACAACATTCTCTTTTAAGTCTTCAAGCATATCCATTTTTGCACTAATAGCTGCTTCGGTAAGCACTTTAGTAGTCTCTTGGAATGATGCTGCTGAAATAATAGAGTCAGACGTAACAGCTGCTCTTGTGATTCCTAGCAAGAGTGGCTCCCCAATAGCTGGCTCCCCACCTAATTTTACAATTCTTGCATTTTCGATTTTAAATCGTTTTTTAGAAACCATATCGCCTACAATAAACTTCGTATCACCACCATCAAGAATTGAAACTTGTCGTAACATTTGAGATAAAATTACCTCAATATGCTTATCGGCAATATTAACCCCTTGTGATCGGTAAACTTGTTGTACTTCAGAAACAATAAAGAAGTGCAATGCTTTTTCACCTAATATTCTTAAAATATCATGCGATGCAATTTGTCCATCCGTTAAAGACTCTCCCGCGTGAACAAACTCCCCTTCGTGTACTAATATTTGTTTTGATTTTTCAACTAAATATTCTGCTCGTCCACCAATTTCATCTGTTACAATTATTCGTTGTTTGTTTCTTAAAGATTTACCAAAAGAAACAACTCCGTCAAATGAAGATAATACTGCAATATTTTTAGGTCGTCGTGCTTCAAAAAGCTCAGAAACTCGTGGAAGACCTCCCGTAATATCTTTTGATTTTTGAGTTGCTTTTGGTGTTTTACCAATAATATCGGCAACATCAACTTTTTGCCCCTCAGATACGTTTAAAGAGGTTTTAGGGTCAAGCGTATATCTAAGTACGGTTGAACTGTTTGTAGCAATAAGTACCGCTGGTTTATATCCACTAGGAATATACTCATTAACCACCATTTTTGATGTTCCCGTTAACTCATCGTACTGCTCAGAAACTGTAATTCCAGGAATTACATCTTCAAATGCAATTGTTCCTGATTCTTCTGCAATAGTAGGATTAGCATATGGATCCCACTCAGCAATAATAACTTGCTCTTGCGTTTGAGGAGAAGAGATAACTGTACCTTTCTCAACTTCAGAGTTATCATCTAGCTCTAAAACAGATCCACGTGCAACGTAGTGTCTCATAGCTTCTCTGTCGTCATTGTCAACAATAACTGCAAAGAACCCTTTTTCATCTACTTTTTTACCGGCTTTAATATCGTGTCGTCTTTCAATATAATCACCCGTTAATTTGTAGTATTTAATCATCCCTTTAGTACCTGATACTAACTTAGAAGTAATAGGCGCACCATCCTCAACTTTAAGTTCAGCTGCAAATGGGATTCGGTTTGGAACGTTCCATCCATCTTTAATCATCTCTACTATTGACTCATTGGCTTCTACTTCATCACCTGTTACATATGGTAAATAAAGTTTCCCATCAATTTTTCCAGAAACACCAGCTAATTCATTGGCTTTAGCAACATCATTTTTTCTTAAATAATATTTCTTACTCTCTTTGTCATTAGCAATAGTGATAATGGTCTCTTCATGAATTGTTTCAACAGTAATTTTTCCTTTAAAAGGAGCATTGATTTTTGGTTCAACCAATAAAATCCCTGCATTTCTTCTGTTTGAAACAATTTTTGTTCCAGTTTTTGTATTATAGGTTTTAATATTGTAATATCGAATAAACCCTTCTTTATCAACTCGCAATTGTCTCTCAGTTTGAGTAGCACTTGCAGTTCCCCCAACGTGGAAGGTTCTAAGTGTCAACTGAGTTCCAGGCTCTCCAATTGATTGAGCTGCAATTACTCCAACTGCTTCACCTGGGTTTGCTTTTCGTTGCTCACCTAGATTTAATCCATAACATTTTGAACATAATCCATGTTCAACTTTACATGTTAATGGTGTTCTAATAACTACAGATTTAACTTCAGCTTCTCTAACTAATTTTGCATTCTCTTCAGTAATTAGTGTACCTTCTGGGAATAAAATTTCATTAGAAATAGGGTCAATAATATCTTCAGCAATAACTCGCCCTGTGATTCTCTCTTCTAGACTTTCAATTAACTCATTTCCACTTGAAATATCGGTAATTTGAATTCCTTCATGCGTTCCACAATCTTCAATAGTAATTCTAACATTTTGAGAAACGTCAATTAGCTTTCTTGTTAAATATCCAGCATTGGCTGTTTTTAAAGCAGTATCCGCTAACCCTTTTCTAGCCCCGTGAGTTGAAATAAAGTACTCAAGTACGTTTAATCCTTCTTTAAAGTTAGAAATAATTGGTGTTTCAATAATAGAACCATCTGGTTTTGCCATAAGTCCTCTCATCCCTGAAAGCTGTCTAATTTGAGCAGCCGACCCTCTAGCACCTGAATCTGCCATCATATAAATAGAGTTAAACCCATCTTTATCTGATTCCACTAAAGACATCATTTCTGTTCCTAAAGTGTTGTTAACTTCTGTCCAAATATCAATAATTTTATTGTATCTTTCTTGTTCCGTTAATAACCCTTGACCAAACTGTTTTTGAACTTCAATAACATCTTTTTTAGATTTAGCAATGTGTTCTGGTTTTGAAGCAGGAACTTTAATATCATCAATAGATACAGAAATTCCAGCATCAGTTGCATATTTAAACCCAAGGTTTTTTAAGTTATCTAAAAATCGTGGAGTAACTCTATATCCACCGTGTTTATAAACATAGTCAACTAAAATACCAATATCTTTTTTCTTTAAAATTTTATTCCATAATTCAACGGGTACAAAATCAGGCAATATATCATGGAAAATCAATCTTCCTACTGTTGTACGAATAATTTTATCACCCATTTTGGTTCTGATTTTTGCGTGTAAATCAATTTTTTTATTCTCTAATGCAATAACGGCCTCATTAACATCAGTAAGAAGTTTATTCTCTCCAATAACTCCATCTTTAGACAATGATAGATAGTAAATACCTAAAATCATATCTTGTGAAGGTACAGCAATAGCTCTTCCTGATGCTGGTAATAAGATATTCATTGAAGACATCATTAAAATTTTAGCTTCAGCAATAGCTTCTTGTGATAAAGGCACGTGAACTGCCATTTGATCCCCATCGAAGTCCGCATTAAATGCTGAACACACTAATGGGTGCAATTGAATTGCTTTTCCATCAATTAAAACAGGATGAAACGCTTGAATTGAAAGTTTATGAAGTGTTGGCGCACGGTTAAGTAAAATTGGATACTCATCAACTATTTCACTTAAACACTCCCATACTTCATTTGTTTCTGCTTCAATTAATCGTTTTGCCGATTTTAAAGTAGTTGCGTACCCTTTTTCTTCTAGTTTTGCCATTAAATGTGGTTTAAACAGCTCTAACGCCATTTTTTTAGGAATCCCACATTGGTCTAAATTTAAAGAAGGTCCTACAACAATAACAGAACGACCAGAGAAGTCAACTCGTTTTCCAAGTAAGTTTTGTCTAAATCGCCCTTGTTTCCCTTTAATAATTTCAGATAAAGATTTCAAAGGTCGTTTATTAGCACCCTTAACTGCATTGGCTGTTTTACCATTATCAAAAAGTGCATCAACAGCTTCTTGCAGCATTCTTTTTTCATTTCTAATAATAATTTCAGGAGCATCGAGTTCTGTTAATCGTTTAAGTCGGTTATTTCTGTTAATAACACGTCTGTAAAGGTCATTAACGTCTGAAACTGCAAATTTTCCACCATCAAGTGCCACAAGTGGTCTTAAATCTGGCGGAAGTACTGGAAGTTGTGTTAACATCATCCATTCAGGTCTGTTTCCTGAGTTAATAAAATTTTCTACAATTTTAAGTCGTTTAATAATTGTTTTACGTTTTGCTTCAGATTTTGTACTGTACATTCCCTCTTTTAAAGTCGTTAGCAGTTCAATTAAATCTAAATTAGCTAACAGTTCTCGAACAATTTCACCACCCATTTTAGCTTCAAATCCACTGTATTCAAAGTGTTCAACAATAGTTCGGTACTGTTCTTCATTTAAAATATCATATTTTAAAACAGGTTTAGTTTTTTCATTATCATAGAAAGCTTCTGCTGGTTCATTTACAATATACGCTTCATAATAAAGAACTCTTTCTAAATCTTTAAGCTTTACGCCTAAAAGTGTTCCAATTCGTGAAGGAAGTGAACTTACCATCCAAATATGAGCAACGGGTGCCACTAAATCAATGTGTCCCATTCGGTGTCGTCTAACTTTTGAAGAAGTTACTTCAACTCCACATTTTTCACACACAACACCTTTGTATCGCATTTTTTTATATTTGCCACAAAGACATTCATAATCTTTTACAGGACCAAAAATTTTAGCACAAAAAAGCCCATCACGTTCTGGCTTTAATGTTCTGTAGTTAATTGTCTCTGGTTTTTTTACTTCGCCATTTGACCATGAAAGAATTTTTTCAGGGCTTGCCAATTTTAATTGAAAAGCTGAAAAATCTTGTGGTCTTTCAAGTTCTTTAATTTCAATTGCTTGTAGAATTTTATTACTGCTCATTATCTTCTTCCACCTCGTCAAAAATTTCAACATCTAACCCAAGAGCTTTTAACTCTTTTGTTAGAACAAAGAATGTTTCAGGAACACCTGATCTTGGAACATTTTCACCATTTGCAATTGCTCTGTATGCACGGGTACGTCCTTCAACGTCATCTGATTTAGTTGTTAACATCTCTTTTAACACACTAGTAGCCCCATATGCTTCTAATGCCCAAACTTCCATCTCTCCAAATCGTTGACCCCCGAATAGTGCTTTTCCACCAACGGGTTGTTGAGTAACCAATGAGTAAGGACCTGTACTTCTTGCGTGAACTTTCTCATCAACAAGGTGGTGCAGTTTTAACACATACATATACCCAACATTGACTCGTTCTTTCATCTTAGTACCAGTTTTACCATCGTATAAAACACATTTTCCATCGGTATCAATTTTAGCTAATTCAAATAATCTTTCGAATTCATAAACTTCGACCCCATCAAATACAGGAGATGCAAATCGAACACCTTTTGTCCAATCTCGCCCATATTCAATTAGCTCTTCATCGGTTAATTTATCCATGAAATTCTTAGCATCCATAAGTTTTGCAACATCTGCTATTTCTGTCATTTTAGCTCGTAATTCAGCAACAAATTCTGTTCGCTTAGCTTCAAATAAATCTTGAATTTGGTCACCCAATCGTTTCCCAACAAGTCCTAAGTGCACTTCCATAATTTGACCGATGTTCATACGTGAAGGAACCCCTAATGGGTTTAAAATAACATCCACGGTTGAGCCATCTTCTAAATATGGCATATCTACTTGAGGAACAATATTAGAAACAATACCTTTGTTTCCATGTCGCCCAGCCATTTTATCCCCAACTTTAATTTTACGCTTAGTTGCAATATAAACTTTAACTTGTTTAATTACCCCACTTTGTAAAATATCATCGTGTTCTAAAATTTGAAGTTTTTCTTCATGTTGAGTTCGCAACGCTGATTTTTCTTTAATAAAATACTCTTTGATTTCATTATATTTATATTCAATATCTGCGCCAAAAGAGCTTACAACTTTTTTAAGTGCAAACCTATTAACTCCAGCAATGACATCAACAGGAAGCGTTCCACCTTTTTTATACTCAACTTCGTCAAGTTCAAGGTCTTTAACTAAACTGGCTTTACCTAAAAGCATATTGATTTTTAAAATCTCTTCACGATCTAACATTAAAAGTCTGTCGTGGTGTTTAATATCCAGTTCAGATTTTTCAGATTCAATCGCTAATTTAGCTCTTTCATCTTTTTCATAACCTTTTTTTGTAAAGACTTTAACGTCAACTACCGTTCCTTCCATTGAAGTAGGACAATAAAGAGACTTGTTAATAACATGTCCTGCTTTTTCTCCAAAAATTGCTCGAAGCAATCTCTCTTCAGGAGTTGGTTTAATTTCACCTTTTGGTGTAACTTTCCCTACTAAAATCATTCCAGGTTTTACAAATGTTCCAATTTTAACAATTCCAGATGCATCTAAGTGAGAAATAGATTCCTCTTTAACCCCTGGTAAATCTCGAGTTATCTCTTCATTTCCATGTTTTAATTCTCGAGACTCAAGCTCTTTTTCATAAATATGTACCGAAGTAAAGTCATCGTCTTTAATTAATCGTTGTGATAATACAATAGCATCTTCGTAGTTGTATCCATTCCATGGCATAAACGCTACCATAGCATTCACTCCAACAGCCAACTCACCTTTGTCCATAGCAGGACCATCGGCAATTACTTGACCTTTTTCAACTACATCTCCTTCTTTAACAGCAATTCTTTGCCCAAAAGAGGTATTATTATTTGTACGAACATTTTTATTAACATAATAATGGTCAATAAATGCACCACTTTCGTCTTCACCAAGTACGTAAATATTTTTAGCATCTGCTTTTTCTACCACACCACTTCGACCAGCTTTAATAGCTTCCCATGCATCTCTTGCTACTGTTTTTTCTAAACCAGTACCTACAATTGGAGCATTTGGTCGTAACAATGGTACTGCTTGTCGCATCATGTTTGATCCCATTAGGGCTCTATTAGCATCATCGTGTTCTAAGAATGGAATTAAAGAAGCCGCAACTCCCATAACCATTTGCGAAGAAATATCAATTAAATCAACTTTTGCTCGTTCAATTAATAAAATTTCACCATCTTGTCGTGCTTCTATTAAGCTTTCTACAATTTTCCCATTTTGATCTACTTTTGTAGAACCAGGTGCAATTATAAGTCCCTCTTCTAGTGTTGCTGTTAAGTAAATAATCTCTTCAGTTACCATACCTTCAATAACTTTTTTATATGGAGCTTCAATAAAACCTAACTCATTTACTTTAGAAAACGTTGATAAGGTGTTAATTAGCCCAATGTTTTGACCCTCTGGAGTCTCAACAGGACAGATTCTTCCGTAGTGCGTTGGGTGAACGTCCCTTACTTCAAATCCAGCTCTTTCTTTTACAAGTCCACCTTCACCAAGTGCTGAAAGTCTTCGTTTGTGTGTAACTTCAGATAATGGATTAGTTTGATCCATAAATTGTGATAATTGACCTGATGTAAAAAACTCTGTAATAGTAGATGTAATCATTTTAGAGTTAATTAAATCGTGTGGCATTAAATCTTCTAATGTTCCACTTAATGTTGTCATTCTATCTCGAATTGCTTTTTGCATTTTAATAAGCCCTGAATGTAACTCATTTGCAAGAAGCTCACCAATAGCTCTAATTCTTCTATTTCCTAAGTGATCTCTATCATCAATATGTCCATGACCTGATTTAACTTTTACCAAATATTGAACTGTTTTAATAACATCTTCATACGTCAATGTTGTAACATATTCAGGAACCTTAACATCAAGTTTATGGTTCATTTTCATTCGCCCAACTTTTGTTAAGTCATATCTTTCTGGATCAAAGAAAAGTTTTTTTACAAAATCTTTTGCCGCTTCTTTAGTAACAGGTTCACCTGGTCTCATAACTTTATAAATTCTAATTGCCGATAAATCATTTTCATCGTCAAGTTGTTCAGTCTGTTTTAAAAGTTTTAAGCTCTCAGCATCTGCTTTAAATGCGTTTATAATAGAATCATCAACCCCTGTTGCTAAGTCATTTGCAATATCAAATGATTCAAAGCCTAAGTCAAGTAATTTTTTTAATTTTAATTCATCTAAATGCGTTAACGCGTCAAATAACACTTCTCCTGATTCTGGGTCAAAAATAGCATTTGCAGTGTGTCTGTCCATTAAGAGTTCAATTGGATACTCTACTAATTTTAATCCACCTTCTGCTAATGCATTGGCTTTTCTAGTAGTAAGTCTTTTTCCAGCAGCTAAAATTAAATTGCCTTTATCGTCTTTTAAATCAAACTCAATTCTTCCTGTAAAATCGTCAGGATTAAAGTGCATTAAAAATTTATTATTTTTAATTTTAATATTTAAAATAGGATAAAAAAGTTTAATAATATCTTCTTTAGAGTAACCTAATGCTCTAAATAGAATTGTTACAGGAACTTTTCTTCGTTTATTAATTCGAACATACAATACATCTTTAGCATCATATTCAAAATATAACCATGAACCACGGTCAGGAATAATTTGTCCCGTATAAATTAATTTGTTATGTGATGTTGCAGACTCTTCTTCTTTGAAAATAACTCCAGGAGATCGGTGAAGTTGGTTAACAACAACTCTTTCAACACCATTGACAATAAAAGAAGTTCTATCTGTCATTAATGGAATTTCACGAATAAATAAAGATTGCTCTTTCATATCCTTGACACCTATTTTCTCACCCGTTTTTTCATCGAGTTCCCATAAGGTTAATCTGACATTTATTTTTAAAGGAATTGAAAAGGTTAGCCCTCTAACCATTGCTTCTCTGACGTCATATTTAGGTTTACCAACTTCAGTACCTAAGTACTCAAGCGTAATTCTATTTTGGACATCATGAATAGGGAAAAGAGATTTGAAAACTTTTTCAATACCTGCATTGGTTCTGTCTTCTTTTCCAATCATTAAAAAATTGTCATAACTGTTTTGTTGTAGCTGTAGTAAATTTGGAATTTCTATCTTCTGTGGATTTTTCGCAAAATCAACTCTTAGTCTATTTCCAGATTTTAGGGAATTTAGCATTGTTAACCTCATATATTTTAATAAAGATTACTTTTTATTTAAAAGCGCAAAAAAGCACCCTTAAAGGATAGGGTTAAAATTTTACTTTAAATTCTAACCTTAACCTTCAAAGATGCTAACGAAAAATGCGAAGCCAAGAGGCTTCGCTATTTAGTAGAAAAACTTATTTGATTTCTACTTTTGCTCCAGCTGCTTCTAATGCAACTTTTGCAGCTTCAGCGTCTTCTTTAGAAATACCTTCTTTAATTGTAGAAGGAGTCTCTTCAGCAGCTGTTTTTGCTTCTTTTAATCCAAGACCAGTTAATGCTCTAATTTCTTTAATAACATTAATTTTTTTGTCTCCTGCGCTTAAGATAATAACGTCAAATTCCGTTTTCTCTTCAACAGCTTCAACAGCAGCAACAGCTCCACCAGCAACCGCAACAGGTTGTGCAGATACACCAAATTTTTCTTCAAACTCTTTAACTAGCTCTGATAACTCTAATACTGATAATGCAGAGATAAATTCTAATACGTCTTCTTTAGAAATTGCCATTTAATATTCCTTATATTTTTATTGTTTTTTTATACAGCAATTATGCTGCTTCTTCTTCTTTTTTTCTTCTAAGTGCATCAAGGCCAATAGTAAAGTTTCTAACAGGCCCCATCCATACAGAAGCAAGCATACCAAGAAGTTCTTCTCTTGATGGTAATTTAGCAAAGGCATTAACTGTTGCAAAGTCTGCAACTTTACCTTCAATAATCCCTGATTTAATAGAAAATTTCTCTTTATTTGCAGTAGCAAATGCATCTGCTACTTTACAAGCAGCGATTTGATCTTCAGACCAAAGATAGATATTAGTACCTGCTAATTTCACTTCACCAAGTTGCGCATTTCTAGCAGCCACTGTTACTAAAGTGTTTCTGATTACTTGAATTTTAGTTCCAGCATCTTTAGCATTTTTTCTTAATACTTCTAACTCTTTATGAGTTAATCCTTTATAGTCACACACTACAATAGCTTGAGAGACTTTAAATTCAGCAGTTAAGAAATCTACAATTTCGGTTTTTTGTTGTTTAGTCATTTTAGTTTCCTCCTTTCAAAACATCCAACTTCGGCGGGTTTTACTAGAAACGAGGAAGTCTCTATCCAGCTGTCTTCAGTTTTAAATCAGTGTTTTGAATAACACTCAAAGTTAAAGACCTTGTCTTTATCTTTGAATGTTATTAAATAAGGATTTCTCCTTATTTAATTGGTCTAGCTTTTAATGTCCATTAATTCCATAACATCAATCTTTACAGAAGGAGACATAGTTAATGAAATAGCTGCATTTTTAATATATCTACCTTTTGCAGTTGAAGGTTTTGCTCTATTAATAGCTGCAACAAACGTTTTTAAGTTTTCTAAAATTGCTTCAGTTGAAAAAGATGCTTTTCCAATTCCTGCTTGCATATTTCCTTTTTTATCAACTCTATACGTTACTTTTCCACCTTTAGCTTCTTCAACAGCTTTTGCTACGTCCATAGTAACAGTACCTGTTTTAGGGTTAGGCATTAAACCTTTTGGCCCTAAAATCCGTCCTACTTTTCCTACAATTCCCATACAATCAGGAGTTGCAATTAAGACGTCGAAATTAATATTTCCAGCTTGAATAGCTTCAGCTAAATCATCATTTCCAACAACATCAGCACCAGCTGCTTTTGCTTCATCTAGTTTTACACCTTTTGCGAAAACAGCAACTCGTACTGTTTTACCTGTACCATGAGGAAGAACAACCGCTCCTCTAATCATTTGGTCAGCGTGTCGTGGATCAACATTTAAATTTAGTGCAATCTCTACACTTTCGTCAAATTTTGCTGAATTTAATTCTTTGACTTTTTCACACGATAGTGCTACTGTATACTCTTTAGTTGAATCAACTTTTTCTAATAATGCTTTATATCTTTTTGAAATTTTTGCCATATTTTTCTCCGCAATCTATTTTTTTGCTACCGCCTTTTTAAAGCCTGGTGGTAAGGCTAAGCCTTATGCTTCTACGTCTACCCCAACAGAACGAGCAGTTCCAGCTACAATTTTTGCAGCTTTTTCTCTGTCTGTTGTATTTAAGTCAGCGATTTTCATATTAACAATTTCCATAACTTGGTCTTTTGTTAATTTTCCTACTTTGTTTTTAGCAGGGTTTTCACTTCCTTTTTTAATTCCTGAGATTTTTTTAATCAAATCCATCATTGGTGGTTGTTTTAACACAAACGTAAAGCTTTTATCTGCATAAATAGTAATCTCTACTGGAATTTTGAATCCCGCTTTATCTTTTGTTCTCTCGTTAAATGCCTTACAGAATTCCATAATATTAACACCTCTTTGTCCTAAAGCAGGACCAACCGGTGGTGATGGGTTTGCTGCACCAGCAGGGATTTGTAATTTTAGCTTACCAGTTACTTTTTTAGCCATCTTCTTTCCTTTTTAAATTTAATTGTTGTTAATGATTTAGACATTAGGCAAAAAAACTATATGGGAAGCGAAGTTTTTTTGCCTAATGTCTATCCAAATTTCTATACGGCTCGCTCAACTTGCGTATATGAAATTTCTACCGGTGTGTTTCTTCCAAAAATAGAAACATTGAGTTTTAATAATCCTGAAGACATCTCAAAATCTTCAACAATTCCATTGAAGTTTGAAAATGGTCCCTCTTTAATTCGTACCATTTCTCCTTCTTCAAACGATACTTTTGGTTTTGCAGCTGCTCTGTTATGAACTTTGTCTAAAATAGCATCAATATCTTTTTTAGATAACGCTGTTGGTTTTTTAGCTTCACCAATAAATCGTCCTACTTTTGGCATAGATTGAATTCGGTGCCAAAGCGCAGTATCTAAGTCAATTTTTGCAAAAGCATAGGCAGGATAAAGTGGTTTTTCTACGATATTTTTTTTGCCTTTTTTGATTTCTATTAAATCTTCAGTAGGAACTAAAACATCTGCGATTTTGTCATTTTTCATTTCATCAGCTAATTTTTCAAGTGCTCTTTTAACCGCAAGCTCACTTCCTGAGTGTGTTTGAATTGCATACCATTGATGTGCCATATATTTTCCTTAGTTCATTATAGAAGATAGACTTACTGACATAATTGCATCAATAAGCGCTAAAAACAGAGTAATCACGGTTACAACGATAAAAACTGAGATATATGCACTTCTTACTTGTTCTTTAATTGGGAAAATTACTTTTAACAACTCTTCTTTACAAGCTTTATAATATGACTTAAATTTATTCACAATTAACTCCAAGTTATTTATCTTTATAATATTCTTTTAATAAGATTTAACTTAAATCCTATTAAAAAAGTAATGGCAGGCCAGGAGGGACTCGAACCCACAACCGTCGGATTTGGAATCCGGCGCTCTACCATTGGAGCTACTGACCTAATTGTAGTTTAGGACAACAAATTGCTTTGTTGTCCCTACAAACTTAAACCTTACGATTTAAGTTTTACTTCTTTATGAAGTGTATGTTTTCTTAATCTTGGACAATATTTATTCGCCTCAAATTTCTCAGTGTGAGTCTTTGGGTTTTTATAAGTAGTGTAGTTGATATCTCCACTTTCTTGACATTTTAATCCAATTTTTATTGATACTCCGTTACCCATTTGTTATCCTTATACGATAATTTCTGCAACAACTCCAGCACCAACAGTTCTACCACCTTCTCTAATAGCAAATTTTGTACCTTTTACAAGTGCAATAGGAGCTACTAGTTCAACAGTCATTTCAACGTTGTCACCAGGCATAACCATTTCTGTTCCCTCAGGTAGAGTTACAGAACCAGTTACGTCAGTTGTTCTTACATAAAATTGTGGTCTATATCCTGAGAAGAATGGAGTGTGTCTACCACCCTCTTCTTTAGAAAGAATATAGGTTTCACATCTGAATTTTGTATGTGGAGTAATAGTTTTAGGTTTACATAAAACTTGTCCTCTTTCTACATCTTCTTTCTTAACCCCTCTTAATAGAACACCACAGTTATCTCCTGCTTGTCCTTGGTCCATCTCTTTTCGGAACATTTCAACACCTGTAACAGTTGTAGTTTGAGTGTCTCTAATTCCTACGATTTCAATTGTTTCACCAATTTTAATTGTACCTTTTTCAATTCTACCAGTTACAACTGTTCCTCTTCCTGGGATAGAGAAAACATCTTCAACAGGCATTAAGAAATCTTGATCGATATCTCTAACTGGTGTTGGGATATAAGAATCAACTGCATCCATTAATGCAATAATTTTTTCTCCCCATGGTCCAACTGTTCCAGCTTTAGCTTCTTCTAATGCTTGAAATGCAGAACCTGCAATAATTGGAGTGTCATCACCTGGAAAGTCATAAGTAGATAATAGTTCTCTAATTTCCATTTCAACAAGTTCTAACATCTCTTCTTTATCTTCTTCATCAAGTTGATCTTCTTTGTTCATAAATACAACAATATATGGAACACCTACTTGTTTAGATAATAAAATGTGCTCTCTAGTTTGAGCCATAGGACCATCTGTTGAAGCAATTACTAAAATAGCTCCATCCATTTGAGCAGCACCCGTGATCATGTTTTTAACATAGTCGGCGTGTCCTGGACAATCTACGTGTGCGTAGTGTCTGTTTTCTGTTTCATATTCAATATGAGAAGTAGCAATCGTAATTCCTCTTTCTCTCTCTTCTGGTGCGTTGTCGATTTGATCGTAATCTTTCATCTCTCCACCAAATTTAGTTGTTAAAACTGCAGAAATTGCTGCTGTTAATGTAGTTTTACCGTGGTCAACGTGTCCGATTGTACCGATGTTAACGTGTGGCTTGTTTCTTGAAAACTTTTCTTTTGCCATAGAATTCCCCTTCTAAAATTTTTGATTATGCCCTCTGAGCAGATAAGCCTTTGGCTAATCTATTCAGAGGGGATTTTACTATAAATTAATATACACTGCTTCTGGAGCCTATGATAAGACTTGAACTTACGACCTCTTC
>JBAYYP010000038.1:0-19302 GCA_041672955.1 Arcobacteraceae bacterium | reverse complement strand
TTAACCATACTGCCCATATATATACCTTTACTTATTTTCCAATAATTTGTGAACGATTAATATAATTCTCAATTAATATTTGTCGTCCATTTACATTTGCACTTTCATTTTTCTCAGTTGCCCTTGGATAAAAACAACTTTTACATATATCTAACTGCATAAATCCATTTTCTTGGGCATGAATATCTCGCATCTTTGACAATTCTTTTCCATGCCAAATAGTATAAACTGTTTCATTCTTTATATTCCCAATTTGATGTTTCCCTAATTCATCACTATTGCACATATACACTAAACCATTGGAAGCAATAAAAATTCTTTGATATAATTGTGGACAAGAAAAATTATCTTCATACACGATATTTTGATCATTCCCTAAATAATCAATAATAGGATTAAATGCAATCAAATCTGTGATAGGTGCATATGTATTATAAAAATTTTCTGGGTTTGCTTTAATTGCAGGCCATATAGATTGTATTTTAATAACAGGTTTTTTTAAATTATGAGTTACCTTATAATTATACATATCAGTTATTTTTTGTAATGTATCTTCAGATTTCAAAGGTTTTCTAATTTTATTATATATCTCATCTAAACCATCAACTGAAATACTAATCCAATCTATACCCGCATTTACTAACTCTATAAAGAAATCTAACTTTAACTTACTTCCATTGGTTAAAAAAGATACTTCTTTGATTCCTTTGTGTTTTGCATATGCAATAGCTTCAATAAATTTTGGATGTAAGGTTGATTCTCCTCTCCAACTTAATCTCAAAGCATACACTTTATCTGAAATTTCATCTACAATCTTTTTATATACCTTAAAATCCATAAACATCGTTTTAACATTACTTTTAAATTCATCTGTAATGGTATAACACATAGGGCATTTTAAATTACAAGCGGATGCTAATTCAATATCTACTTGAGGAGGATATTCCCTAATAATTTTCTTTTTAGGTAGTTTTATCCAATCTTCACGATATTGTATATAATCTTTTTGGCTCCATCCTTCAGACAAATTCTGTTGAAAAGCTTGAAGACGCTCTGGAGTATCAAGCTCATAATGTCCCTTATTCTCAATTTTAATCTTTTTCATATAAATAATACCCTAATACCAATATTAGACAAGTATACTGTAATATGAATAAAAATCAATACCAAATATTACTCTAACCACTTAAGAACCTCAAAAACTTCAGCTTTATCAACACCTATTTTTTGTCCCGCATTGATTGCTTCATTGTACTGAAATTCAATCCATTTCTTTTCAGTTCGAAGCATCTCAGATTTATGAGCCTCGATAGAACTCTTCTTTTTATCCCAGAAAGCAGAGATATCAATATAAAAATTCCCTTTAAATTCAAAATTTGAATGATACCAATTACTTCTATACAATAGCTGTCTCGGTATATGTCGACAACTGTGTAGAGAAGCCTTTGCAACTGCTTGATGGTCATGATGAATATCTCCCATCCAATGCGAATAAACCAATTCTATTTTTTCTTCTTCAATAATTTTTATTATCTCTTTATTTAATTCATCTGTAAATTCAACTTCCAAGGTTTTAAAATTTCCTTTAATAAGTTTAACACCTAAAATATCCATAGCCCTTTCACCCTCTTGTGTTGCAACATCATCTGACCGGATTAATATATTTTGATGATTAGAAAAACCTGATGTTGTGGCAACATAGGCAAAAACATTATCTCCTCTCGAAACATGTTTTGCAAGTGTTCCTCCACATCCCAATTCAATATCATCATAATGTGCTCCAATAGCTAAAACATTCATTTACAACTCCTTAAGATTTCTCTAGATTTAATAATTCCACAATTAAACAAAATATCAATACAACTTAGATAAGGAATAAATTGACCATATAATTGTGGATAAATTGGATGTTCAAATGCTTGCCAAATTACACTAATTCCTGCTTGTTTATATGGTTTAGGGTCATAATAATTTCTTGCTCCAATACCCGATAAATAATGTGTTGCATGAACGACATTTAAAATATCAACAATTCGTTGATTTGATGTCGTATGAATATCAAAAGTACTTGAAAATTCTATTTCTACATTAATATCAAAAAGAGTAAATAATATCTTTAAGAAATTGAAATTGAAATCAAAAAGAGATAAATGATTTTGCTCATAAATGCCTTTTATGATTGGAAAAATTTCATGAAAAAAGTCTGCTTTTTTATAATTTTGTGTTAAGATATTTAAATGTTCTTGTCTCCAGTTTGTATTGCTAAGCCTTATTTGATTAATATTCGTAGCCTGTGCTGTTTTAACTGTTCCTATACTTAACCATTGCTCTCCATTAGGTGTTTTTATTTTATCTCTGTGATGCCATCCTCTTCTTAAAAATTGCACATCATCTAAAATAACAAATACATCTGCGCTTAAAAGTCTTTGAAAAAAACCAAGATATGGTATAAAATCAGGCTGATGTATTACAGCAGTTTTTTTCATAATCGTATAATCTCATTATATATTTTATTCGCCGCATCTAATTTTATTTTTTCTAATCCATTCAAACTCATTTTTGTTATATCTAATTGGAATAAATTTGAAAAAATATCTTCTTTAATATTCGTGTAATATCCTAAAAACCTACTTGTTTGAAGTTCTTGCAGAAATTCTCCACTTTGAATTTCAAATAATTCATTTGCAATTATTAAACAAGGTAGTCCAGATGCATTTGCTTCAAAAGGAGTTATTCCTCCACCAGTAATAGCCAAATCATACTTATCAAATTCTTTAATTAACGAAGGTATTTTTGTAATAATTTTATAGTCACTTGTCATTTCTTGCTGTAATTGATTTAAATGTTTAAAAGAAGGACCTAAATGAATTGTAGCTTTAATTTTATACTTTTTCAATATTTTTACAACTCTAACCGTTACTCCATAAGTATCACTTCCTCCTAAAGACACTAAAATATTTTTTATTCTATATCTTTGCTTTTGAAACTTTATTATTTCTTGATTTAGAATTAAATATTCAATTCCTTTTAAAACTCTTCTCCCCTCAATATTTTTATGTTGAAAATAAAGACCGCATATATTAATATCACATAATTTAGCTTCTGAACCAAAATCATCGAAATTAATCAATTTACAATTATTTTTTTTTATATTAATTGCATGTTGAGCATTTGTATTTAATCTATCATTAATCCAATACTCTATTGAATATTTATTAATAATAGCTGTTTCCCAATCATTTGTACAATCGATATCTAAAATCTCATAGCGTATCTTTTTGGTTTCTAATATTTGAATCACATATTCATTATTATTAATTAAAAACACATATTCTTTTTTATTTTTTAACAAAACATTAATAAAATTTAACATTCGAAAGAAATGGCCCATTCCAAAAGTATGAGAAGCTTTTAAACAAATTGCAAACATAATCGAATGGCCTCAGAGGTTGTTATAAAGTCATTACTACTATGTTCAACTATAAAACAAGCTTTTTTGTAATCTTCAAAAGTATCTACTGTTAAATTAATTTGAGGATAATGTTTTTGCTGATTTTTAATTTGTAATTCACAAATTATAAAATCTTCTTCATTCTCTTCTATAAATTCATTAACATGTTCCTTGTGATTATCTTTTATACCAAGCCTATAGCTTTTTTCTAATGCTGCCATTGTAAATATTTCACAGCCAATACCTTTAGGTAAGTTTTCAAAAGATCGACTATAATCAGCTTGTTGATTTAAATGCAAATCAATGAGATTATCTAATTCTTCAATATCAATAAAAGGATTATCTGATGTTACTCTGACAATATGTGAAAAGTTATACTTAAGAGCACACTGATAATACCTTTCTAATACATTTAATTCTGAACCACGAAAACACTCTATCTTATACTCCAAGCAAACTTTCATAATTTCATTATCTTGACTTAATTTTGTAGTAGCAACTACAATTTTTACTTTATGAGATACTTTTTTTAATCTATAAAAAATATGTTCCAATAAAGATTTATTTCCAATTTTTTTTAAAACTTTTCCAGGAAGTCTAGAAGACCCCATTCGGGCTTGAATTATAATACCAATCAATAAAGGTCTTCCCATTTAATAACTTCATCATTTTGAATATTTTTATTAACTCTTTTTCCTATGATTCGATTCAAATATTTTGGTGATATTCCATAACCAGGCCTCTTAATATCAATATTTTCCATAGTTAAAACTTCATTTTCACTTAAATCAGATTTTGCAATAATACTCTTTCTATTTTTTTCTCTATTGGTAATTTCTTTACCAACAGGACGTTTTATTCCTGTTCCTCTCATAACTTCAAATTCTCTAATTTTATCAACAATTTCTTTCATTTCATTAAAATCTGCAGATAATTGATGGTCAGGTCCTTCCGCATTCTTATCATACGTAAAATGTTTTTCAATAACTTCCGCTCCCATACAAGCAGCTGCAATACAAGCTGTTGTTCCTATTGTATGATCTGAAAAACCAATTCTTAAATCAGGAAACTCATGTTTTAAGGTATGGATAACTTTTAGATTAACTTCATGTTGGTATGTTGGATAATTTGAGATGGTATGAAACAATATAATATCGCTGTTTCCTACTTCAAATGCAGCATTTACCATTTCTTTAACTTCGTCCAGTGTACACATTCCAGAGGATAATAATATTGGCTTACCTAGCCTTGCAACATATTGAATCAAAGGGAAATTGGTCGCATCATCTGCCCCTAATTTATGAGCTGAAACTTCTAATTTTTCTAACATATCAACATCTGTAGCATGTGATGGGGTTGAAAACCAATCTAAACCTTTTGAATTAATGTATGAAAAAATTTTTTGGTGTAAATCATCATTAATTTGATATTTCTTAAACAGCTCTTGTTGTAGAATATTACCAACATTATCTAAATCAAAATATGCATTCTTAGTTACAATTGTTTCAGCTTTATATGTTTGTAATTTTACAGCATCTACTCCGGCATCATAGGCTAAGTCAACAAGTTGTTTGGCCTCAGTAAATGTTGTAAAATTACCCCCTATTTCTGCAATAATATAACATTTGTCTTTTTTTAGATTTTTTAACATCGCCTGATCCTTTTGAAATAATTTTATTTAAAATATTCTCAATTTATATTAATTATTTTAAATTATTACAATTAAGTAAAATAGCCTTAATTCCATCTTCGAAACTATATTTTGGCTCCCAATTTAATTCTCTCTTAGCATAACTAATATCAGCAACTATATCCATAATTTCATTATTTCGTGTAATATTCTCAGAAATAATCTTTTTTCTTGTATTAGCTACTTTTTGAATAACCTTAATGATTTCATCAACACTTAATGATATCCCTGAACCAAAATTAAAAATCGAGAACTGCTTTTCATACTTTATTGTTTTAATTAATCCAACTATCAAATCTTTTAAATACAGATAATCTCTTTTTGGATATAAATCTTTGACTTGTATACTTTCTTTATTTAATACCTGATTTATAATATGAGGAATTAAGAATATCTCTTTTTGATTTTCACCGTATATATTAAAAGGTCTAATGATTATTACTTTTACTTTATAAAATTCTGAGTAAAACTTACATAATTCTTCTGCTAAATATTTTGAATGAGCATAAGGATTATTAGATTTAAGTCGTTCATCCTCTGATATGGGTAATTTTTCTGCTATTCCATATAAATAAGCACTTACATATGTCAATGGTATATTTTTTGTCCTACATAATTCAAGAATATTGCCGGTCCCTATCACTGTTGTTTTATAAAAAGACAAAGGACTTTTCCAACTATCAGGTACAAAAATTTTTGATGCCAAATGAAAGATATGACTAATTTCGGTATTTCTATATTTTTTGATAAAATCATACTCAGCTATATCACCATCTAAAGAATTAAATTCTAACACATTGATATCTATTTTTTTTAGCTCTTTTACCAATTCTGAGCCAATAAATCCATTTGAACCTGTTACTAAAACATTTTTCATTTTAAAAACTTATCTTTTAATTTATCAAATTCGTCAATAGCTTGAATATAATCATCAGGTCTACCTATATCCAACCAATATCCATCAAATCTTTTTATTTTTGGTTTCTGTTTATCTTTCATTAAATCTATCATAAGATGATCAAACCCGTAAAATGTATCTTGAGGAATATATTCAATAACTCTTTTTGACACCATGTAAATTCCCATACTTACTTCATACTTTTGAATAGGTTTTTCTTTAAATCCTATTAATGTATTTTGTTCATTAAACTCCAAAACACCAAATTCTGACCTTACTTCTCTTTGATAAGAAGAAATAGTAAAAATATTTTTATCTTTACTATGTGTTTCAAAAAAAGTACTATAATTTAGGTCAGTTAAAATATCACCATTCATTACTAAGAAATTACTGGGTAAATCTTTTATAAGTTTCAAAGGTGCCATTGTACTAAGGGGTTTCTCTTCTAATGAATAATCGATTTTAATCCCCCACTTAGATCCATTACCAAAAAAAGTTTGAATTAATTCTGCTTGATGATTTACAGCCATTGTAATATGTGTAAATTTATGAAATACCAATTGTCTAACTATTACTTCTAAAATTGGGTAATCTCCAATTGGCATCAATGGTTTAGGTAAAACTACAGTATATGGTCTTAATCTAGTACCTTTCCCACCAGCTAAAATTATTGCTCTTTTTTCTTGTTTATTCATTTTTACATCTTTCCATCGAGGTATTTCCCCGTTTCTTTATGTCCAAAATCGGGAATTAGTGTAAAAAACTCTTTAATAATATCTTCTTTTGTCCATGATAAATTTAATTTAAAATCTTTAATAGTTTTTTCAAAATGATTTAATTTTTCTTCATCAAAGGAAGCTTCAGTTTTTATAACTCCTAGATTCTCAAATCGAGCCATATCTAAAACTTCTTTATGGGTAAAAAACTCTTCAAAATTTTTTTCACCTGTTGTATCACTGGCAGTAAATAAGCAAGGCCATTGTTTTGAATGTTCAATTTTGGATTCTGAATTTTGAATAAAAAAGTTTCTTGCTTCATTTTCATCTTTACACAAGTGTGGTTCATACCCTTTTTCTTTTAGATATTTCACGGCAATATCTGCAAAAGTAATAAGATGTAATTTTTCACTTAATTTTGGAAAAAATATATCTCTATTTTCTCCAAAAATACATGACATAAGACAAAGTTCACCAGACTCTTGAGGAGTTACAAAATATCTTTTTATGTCATTTGGTGCAACTATTGGTTGATTTTTCTCAATTCTTTGATTAAAGCTATAAAGTAAAGACCCATCACTAAAAGCAACATTTGCAAATCGTGCCATAGAGACATTTATCTGCTTTGATTTTCGCATCACAAACATCTCCATAATTCTTTTACTGGCACCCATCATATTTACTGGATTTGCTGCTTTATCTGTACTTACACAAAAGTATTTTTTAGTTCCATTTTCTATTGATTGTTTAAGTGTTTTATCAGTATTAAAAATATTTGTTTCAATCATTCGCATTAAGGTAAATGGGTCTTTTTCACTCCTTACATGTTTTAAAGCTGAAAGATTTAAAACATAATCATATTTGCCATCAGATTTTATAAAAGCATCATATTCAACACTTCCAATATCAAGTGCAAATGTAGCAAACTCTCCATCTATATAGCCAAAACTACTTCGTATATCTCGTACTAGCTCAACCATATTATTTTCATTAATATCTACTACATGTAACTTTTTAGGCTTTCGTTTAAATATCTCTTTTGTTACAGCTTGTCCAATAGACCCTGCCCCACCAAGAACTAAAAAAGTTGAAGAGAAAATGATTCTTTCTAAAGCTTCATTATAAGAATCCATATCGTTGAAAAAAAGTTGATTATCTCTTTTTATACACTTTAATATATCCGTATTTTGCATTTAAATAACTACCACTCTTTTTTGAATTATCATTTATTCGTAATCTGAGAAACTTTTGACAAAAATTTCATTTTTTTATGTCTTTCATAAAAGAATTTTTTTAATGTGGGTATTCTCAAAATAATATCTATCATTGTAAAATGTAAAAAATCAAATAATTCCAATGAGGAAAAATCAATATCGTTATTTCCTTGTTCTCTACATACACTATAAATCATCAATTTAAGGGGATTAAAATTCATTTTTTCAACTTCTTCTTTTGAATATCCAAAAAACTCATAGTTTTTAATGATTAAGTGATTTTGTTGATTATATGCATTTATATTTTCTATTTTTTTATTTTTATCATATGCAGTTGTGTATATTACCTCTGAAGAATACACCATTTTTAAATAAATTTCCAATCTTTTCCCTGTTGAAATATGATTAGATATAAAAAATTCACTTTCTTGAATAATATTTTTAATATCATCAATTATAAAAAATTCTATATTATTGAATTTTTTGTCTTCAATATCATCAAAATAAAATCCCTTAATCTGTACATTAGGAAATCTTATTCCCAACTCCTTAATATACCCCATAAACTCTTCATCTTCCAAATTCTCCTTAGTAGCTAAAAACCCGATAGAATTTGGGCAGTACATATCTTTTATTTTTTCTTTATCCACAGAACCTAAAGAGTTCATAAATACAAACTCATTGTATCTTTCATCTTCTTTAAACGTTTCAGACACAATTGAAGTCTCAAATAAGATAGGCGAAACGGTATCCACAACCATTTCAGCCATATCTTTTTTCTTTTTGGCTTTTCGTGTTAACTCTAGTATAAAAAGATTTTCTTTTATAGCTTTTGTATTTTTTACTTTGTTGTAATACTCTTCGTTGAGTTTAGATTTAAACTCTTGAACTTCGTTGTGTAGGTAAATTTCACTGTTTCTTATAAGTTCTTCAACTGTTGGAGGATTTATAAATGTTTTGCTTTTTATTTTGTTAAAGATTTTATTGGCTAAGTTTTTTTGAGTTTCGTTGAAATATATAATAGTTAGAGTTAACTCTTTTTGAGTTTTGCACATTTCAAGCACATATTCTATAAAAGCTTCATCTTCTAAATTTTCTTCAATGGCTATAAAGCTTAAATGGTTCTTTGCGTAACCATCTTTTATGGCATTATATGCACACTCTTGATTTAAACTCTCTATAAACATCGCTTGATTATAAAGTGGACTAAATTTATCAAGTGATTGTGTAGGTGAGTGTACTAGTTGCTCTCCATCTTTGGTTTTGAACTCTAGTTTATGTTTTTGCCCTATTAACTCTTTTGGGAGTTTATAAGTAAAGCAAAACCCTTTGGTGTCAAAAACTTCGTATTTGTTTTCTATGTCTTGTATTTTTTCGTTGGCTAGAATAGTTTCTGTTTTTTCGCCATCTATAAATACTTCTACTTCTTGTTGGGTGGTGTTGTAGATTTTTTTGCAGAAACCTGTGAAGGTTATGTAGCTTTCGCTCTCAACTGCTCCGTAAATTTTGGGTTCTTTTTGAAGTGAAGACATAGAGTTTTCCTCTTTTAATAAATTGGTAGATTTTAGGATAATTTTACTTAAAATGAAATTATAGTTTGGAGAGGTAACCTAATTTCAGACAAAGAATTTAAATAATTCTACGTTAAAATAAAATGAATAAGGGTTATCATGAAAAAATATAGTAAAGAGTTTAAAGATTCAACAGTGCAGCTTATTATTAACAATAATGAAAGTGTTGTAAAAGTAGCAACAGATTTAGATATAAATCCAACAACATTATATTCTTGGGTAACTGCATATAAAAAAGAGCATAATCTTCCAACACGAAATATTAATTTAAAAAACACTCAACTAGAGAGTGAAACAGAAGAGTTAAAACGCCTAAGGCGTGAGAATAAGATACTCAAACAAGAAAGAGATATCTTAAAAAAAGCAACGGCATATTTCGCAAAAGAAACTCTTTAAAATATGCCTGGATACAAGAATATCAAAAGAGTTTCAGTATAAAATTAATGTGCAAAGTTCTAAAAGTGAATAGAGCATCTTACTACCATTGGGTAAGCTCTGGTAGTGTAATTAAAAAAGTTGATATAAAACTAAATGAACTTGTAGAATCTATTTTTACTGAAGGTAAGAATACCTATGGAACTAGAAGAATACAAGATAGATTGCTTTTAAATTTTGGTTTGTTTGTGTCAAGAAAGCGTATCTCAAATATTATGAAAGAGCTTAAATTAAAAGTTAAAATGAAACGAAGATATAAAAATACAACAGATTCAAATCATAATCTTCCAATTGCTCCAAATATTTTAAATAGAGATTTTTATGCTTCAAATCCAAATGAGAAATATGTAGGAGATATAACTTATATCTCAACAGGTGAAGGTTGGCTGTACTTAGCAACTGTGATTGATTTATACTCAAGAAAAGTAGTTGGTTGGAGTATGGATGATACAATGAAAGTTAGTTTAGTAAATGATGCTTTAAATATGGCTATAAGTCATAGAAACCCTCAAAAAGGTTTGTTGTGGCATACAGATAGAGGAAGCCAATATGCTTCTTACAGTCATAAAGATTTGCTAGAAAAACATAATATTGTTCAAAGTATGAGCAGACGTTCAAATTGCTGGGATAACGCCGTTGCTGAAAGCTTTTTTAAATCACTAAAAAATGAACTAGTTTATCAAACATATTTTTATACAAAAAAACAAGCAAAATTAGAGATATTTAAATACATTGAACTGTTTTATAATAGAGTTAGATCTCATAGTTATTTAAATGGTTTATCACCAGTAGAATTTGAAGAAAAAATAGAATTGTTACAGTCTGTAACAGCAGCATAGAGAGTGGAATTAATGTGTCTGAATTTAAGTTACCTCTCCAGTTTTATTTAATTTAAAGAATTGGATAGTTTAATTTTGAATAGAATTTTTCTAACTCATTTACTATCTCTTTGAACTGTTTGTAGCGCAACTCTTCTGCTTTTTGAGTGTTTTTTGAAGTGCTGTAGGGAGTGATTAAATCAAAGAATTTTTCTAGAATTTGAAGGCTTAAACTATTTTTATAGGTACTTTTTAGTTTGTTAAACTCTTTGGTTAATTGGGCTATTGAAATAGTTTGAAGCTTTTTAATGATTTTTTGTTCTTGTTTAATATCGTTTATATCTTGTGGTGTTAATGTTTTGCTTGAAAGGGCTTTTAGAGCTTCTTTTATAGAGTTTTTAAGTTCATTTTTATTAAGTGCTGTAAACTCATTCCAGTTTATATTTTCTTTTTTTAAAGGAAGGGTGTGTTTAAAGTAAGCACCGTTGGAAAGATTGTAGATTTTGGCTTTGTTGATGTGGTTTGAAACTATTGTTTCAATGGAGTCAATCATCTGTTTGTATTGTATAAATGTCCAAACTTCTTCTTCAAAATTGCCTTTTACTTTTATTAAATCAGTTCGTGTGTTTATGCCACTATTTTTTACACTGTTTGCTTGTGTAAGGGCTACTTTATTGGTTTTATAAATGCCATCGTGTGTTTTGCCTTCTAAAGAGACAGAAGCATCAAACCCTAGCATATATATGGTTTTTGCCCCCATGCGTAAAAGCAAATCTAAACCTATGTCGCCTACGGTTACGCCTGTTAAAAAGCCACTGTTTTCAAAAAGTTCTAGGTTGTCTGGCATAAAAAAGGTGTTTGCTGCGTTGAGCTTTTGCAGCACTTCAAAATCGGTTTTTACAGATACTATGGCTAGGCTATTTTTATAATATTTTTCTTGAACATCAAATTGTCGTATGACTTGTTTGTACTGTCCGTCGGCACTTAAAATAATATCTGGCACAATATCTAAAAGCTCTAAACGCCTCAAACAAGCAGCTGCACATACAAGTGTAAATGCATTTTGGTGCATATAAACCCACTCTATACTTGAAGCCAAACTAGGACCTGCTCCTAAAAACAAAATGGGTTTAGCTAAAATATTTTGTTGTTTTGAGCAATCTAAAAGTCCGTGTTTGGTTTGGAGTTTGCAGTAAAAGGAGCGTTTTAAACTCACTAAATACTCTGAAAACGGGTAGTTATAGGGGTCATAATCTACACATGCTTTTGTGAGGGTATCTATGAAAGAGATATTTTCTTCACGTGCAACTTCAAAACCAATTTGATGGTTGTATTGTGGTTTGTAGTTTAAAAACTGGTCTATGCTTTTGTGGGTATTTGACTCATCTTCAGCTATACAAAAAAAAAGTTTGGCATCTTTGTGTAGGGTTTCGTAGTCGGTTAAAAAAATTGAGAGTCTAAATATTTCAAGGTTTTGTTCACATACTAAATAGGCTTTTGCTTTTAGGGCATTATGAATATCGTTAAGATGAACGCCTAAAAGTGTTCCTAAAAAGATGAACTTGTCAAAGGGTTTTTTCTCTTTGTTGTTTGGCAGTTCTAAAAAGTCGTTGATATATTCAAAGGCGTTAATAGAGTTTTTGTAATTCACACCGTTAGTTATCTCTTCTGTTTTAAGCAAATTAAATGCAGGTTTTTCTTCTATGTTTTGGCAACGATGTTGAGCATCTAAAAAAGGGTTGCACCCATAATAGTGTTTGCCGTTGGCATTTATTAGTTCAAAATGGTTGTTGACAAACTCTAAAAAGTATTGCTCAATATTGAGTGCTTCAAAGGCTTTTATTTTATTAAAAAGTGCTGGTTGTTGGGTTTCAAGAAATTGGAGGTTTTTAAAGTAAAGTTGAGCAACTGTGTCGTAAAGAGCTTCTAATTCTTGATTTTTATTCATGTCGTAGTATAATCTTTCAAATATTAAAATAAGGTTATTAAATGTCTTTAGAAAATGCTCAAGAACAGTTACAAAATGCACTGGTTACGACCTTTTTAGCCAATTTGGCTTTTCTAAGTGAGTATGACAACCGTTTATATCAAAGAGTAGATGCTCTCTCACTTGCTATTAATACAGGGGCATATAAAGAGAACTGCAGTTTAGAATTTTTAAAAGAAGAGGGCGATTTTGATGTGTATGACCACAAAAATAAACGCTATTTGTACAACAAAAAACCACAAAAGTACAACCGCAATGCTTTGCACTCAGTAGATTTTACTTCTAAAGGCAGTTTCTCGCTTTTTGAGCCTCTGTTTTTTCAAGGCAAACAGTACACTACTGTTTTTGATGAAGTAGAATACTTTTGCGATTTTGATTACTCACAAAGATGTTTGGCAAACGATATTCTTCCTTATGTTAAAGTACTTGAGAATAATATTGGAGATTACCGCTTTAAAAAATTTAAATATATTGATAAATTTATGTTTATAGGTACCAAACTAGGAAGACATATTCCTCTTATTTTAGAAAAAACTCAAGCTAAAACTTTTTTTGTATGTGAAGCCAATTTAGAAATTTTCAGACTCTCTTTATTTGTAGTGGATTACTCCAATCTAGCAAGAGAGGGTAAAACCGCAGTTTTTTCAATAATGGATGATGTGGGTCAAAGAGAAGCAAAATTAGAGATATTTTTTATGAACAGAGCTCACGAAAATTATATGATTAAATATTTTACAACAGATGATAATGTGGAAGAGTACTTCAATCATATACTAACTCTTAGCTTAGCATTTAAAGGAACCTCTTTTACCTACCATATGATGTTAGAAAATATTTTTAAAAATGTAACCCAGCGGATTAACCACTATCCTGTGTTGCAGTTTAACAGTGATTGTTCTGATTCTTTAAAAGATACTCCTGTTTTGTTTTTAGCTGCTGGTCCATCGCTTCATGAAAATATTCAATGGGTTAAAGAACATCAAGACAAGTTTATTATTGTATCTATTGGAGCGGTTAATAAAACTCTAATTAAACATGGCATTCACGCTGATATTATTGCAACAGTTGACCCGCAATTTAAGGTATTAAACCACAAACAATTTGACGATGTAACTGTTAAATCTCTTCAAGAGAGTTTTTTGATGGCATCAATGAACACCGATCAGAGAATTTTAGACAAATTTAAAAAAGAGAATATCTTTTTATATGAAACCAACAAACCATTGCATAGTAACAATATTTGTCATAAAGGCGTTAGTGTGGGAGAGATGGCTGCTAGTATGTTGGTGGGTTTAAAATTTAAAAATGTTTACTTACTTGGATTGGATTTAGCACTTAATCAAAAAACAGGGGATACTCATATGCAAGGGTATTCAAGAGGAAGTTACGACGAAGATTTTAAAAATAAAAGATTTACAGAACAAAATGATTTTATATCGCTGGACAAAGAGTTAATAGAAGTAAAAGGAAACTTTGACACAACGGTTTATACGAACCGATTGTTTGCTCTTTCTATTAATTCTTTAAACAGTAATATTGCTATTAGCAAACAGAAAAATCAAACGATTTATAATCTTAGTTCTCATGGTGCTTTTTTTGAAGGAACATTACCTTGTAGAATCGATGCAATTGAAATTGAATCATTTAAGACGCTTGAAAGAGGAACTCTTAAAGACCAATTAAAAACATTTCTAAATAAAATGTCCAAGACTACACTTTCAAAAGAAGACCGCGAAAGTTTAATAAAGGAGTTAGAATATTTAGTAACATTGAAAACTGTTATTGAAGAGTTTCAAGATACTCCTTCTAAAAGCTTTGAAGTATTTGACGAACGAATAAAAAAGCTGATTGATAACTTTTTATTTCCAAAAGTTCAATGTAGTTTTTTACTTATTGTTTTTATGCATTTTTTTAATGTAAGTTTACAATATATTTATTACTGTTTAAATACTCAAAAGATTAAAAATGAACAAAGTAAGATTCAAAAAGTTGAAGCTGTTTTTTTAGAGCAGTTAAATAATTTATTGGAAAAATATATAACTTATTTAAAACAAATATAAAAAAAGCCCAAACTTTTCAGTTTGGGCTTTAATAAAAAGAGAACGAAGTCAGAAGACTATTGTAAAAGTCTTAAAACGTTTTGTTGAGCTGCATTGGCTTGAGAAATAGCATAAGTCCCAGCTTGTGCAATAATGTTTTGTTTGTTAAAACTAGCACTCTCTTGAGCGTAATCCACATCTCTAATAATAGACTCTGCTGCTTTAACGTTAGTAGCTTGAGTCATTAAGTTTCTAACAGCCGATTCAACTTGGTTTTGAGTAGACCCTGTGTCTGCTCTATATCCATTAAGTGTTTCAATAGCACTATCAACTGCTGCTTGTAACGTACCTGCTGCTGATTTTAATGCTCCAGCATCTAAAGTACCTGCTGTTGTGCTACCTGCAACTGTTCCACCAACATTTGAAACTAATGAACTTAAACCTAAACCTTTAGTTGTTGCATTAATAGCGGCTGTTCCAATATTATCAGCTGCTTTTTCACCCACTTGAAACGATAATGCAGCTTGTGCAGAACCATTTAAAGCACCAGCTGTTGTTCCAGCGATAAGTTGTTGACCGTTATAGTTTGTTTGTTGTGCAATATTATCTAATTGTTGCAACAATTTTTTAACGTCTTTAGCAATTGATGCTCTACCTGCAGTTGAAGTAGTATCAGTATTTGCTTGAATTAATTTCGCTTTAACAGTATCTAAAATTTTAGACTGTTCTGCCATTGATTTATCCGCAATTTGTAACAGTGCAATTGCTGAATTCCCGTTATCAATCCCTTGGTTAATTGAAGTAGCTTGCGTTCTTAATTTGTCCGCAATGGCTAAACCAGAAGCATCATCTGATGCTTTGTTAATTTTTAAACCTGTACTTAATTTCTCCAACGAATTTTGCATTAATTTATTGGTATTTGCTGCTGACTCTTGCGCATTTAGCGAAGATACGTTTGTATTGATTCTCATAATAAATCCTTTTTATATATGACACATTGAAAACTTCATAAGAAACTTTCACCCAAAAACCTTCTTGTGTTACCAAGCATAGAGAAAAACTTTAGAAGCTAATCTCTTCGGAATTAATCAATCCCTAATTGATAAAAGAAGTATGACACAACATTTCTTAATATTAGCTTAATATTCAATTAGAAATAAGAAATGGTTAGTATTTTTTGAAATTTAATAAATAAAGTTTATAAAGGGCTAATTGTAGGGGTTGTGTAGATAATTTTAGGAATAAAAAAAGCCCAAACTTTTCAGTCTGGGCTTAAAATGGGTAAAAAATATAAAATTTAACGAAAATATTTACTATTGAAGTAATCTAAGAACATTTTGTTGTACTTGATTAGCTTGACTCATAGCAAATGTTCCTGCTTGTGCAATGATATTTTGTTTATTAAAGTTAGCACTCTCTTGTGCATAATCCACATCTCTAATGATTGATTCAGCTGCTTTAACATTGGTTGATTGTGTCATTAAGTTTCGCACCGCTGATTCTACTTGATTTTGAGTTGACCCAATGTCGGCTCTGTAAACGTTAAGACTAGTAATAGCGGCATCTACACTGGCTTGATGCGTAGTTGCATCTGTTTTTAAATCTTCAGCATTCATGGTAGCAGAAGTAACCGCTAAAGAGAGACCCCCTAGAGCTAGACCAATAGTGTTTGCTGAAATAGCTGTAGCCGTAACCATATCGCTTGATTTTTCCCCAATTTGAAATGACAATGCACTTGAGCTTGTGATCCCATCTGCACCAGAAATTAATTGTCTACCGTTATAGTTGGTTTGTTTCCCAATATTATTTAACTGCTCCAACAGTTTACCAATATCTTTTGCAATGGCTTGTCGCCCAGCACTTGAAGTGGTATCTGTGTTTGCTTGAATTAATTTGGCTTTAATGGTATCTAAAATTTTAGATTGTTCTGCCATAGATTTATCTGCAATTTGTAACAGTGCAATAGCTGAATTGCCGTTATCTATTCCTTGATTTAAAGAAGTAACTTGAGTTCTTAGTTTGTCTGCAATTGCTAAACCAGAAGCATCGTCGGCTGCTTTATTTATTCGTAACCCAGAACTTAATTTTTCTAGAGAGTTATTAAGTAGTTTATTGGTGTTACTGTTTGATTCTTGTGCATTAAGTGATGCAATGTTAGTATTGATTCTCATCTTTTACCCTTTTTCATTTTATGTTATAAGATTAACCTAAAGCTCTAAAGTATGTCAACTTGCGAGTAGGGCTTTTTTGAGTAAAAATTGGTAATTACATAAAATAAATAAGAGTTAAAGCTAAGGTTAAGAAAAGTTAACTCAAAAAGGGTTAAAAGCTATGCAATTCTTTAGTTTTGTTTTTCCAGAATAACACCACACTCTATATGTTTAGTAAAGGCGAATTGATCAAATAGTGCAAAGTGTTTTATGGTGTGTGTTTTTGTAAGTTCTTCTAAATCTCGGTGTAGGGTTTGGGCATTGCAGGAGATGTAGATAATTTGTTCAAACTGTTTAGCTAGTGTTCTTGTGGTTTCATCTAGTCCAGCTCTTGGTGGGTCTACGAAGATGGTAGTTGGTGATTGGTGGTTTGTGGTTTGTGAAAAAGAGTAATCGTTTAGGTGTATCTCTTTTAAACGGTTGAATTCACGAGTTTCATTAAGCGCTTCTACAAACTCTTCAGCACTCATTCGGACAAACTCAATGTTGGTAATATTATTTAGAGTGCAACTCTCTTTGGCAGATTTTATTGAGGTTTTTGAAATTTCCGTGGCTAACACTTTGTTGAACTTTGTTGAAAGAGGCAAGGTGAAGTTCCCTCCTCCACAATATAATTCACACAAATCACCACCACTTTTAATGTGTTCTAGTACCCATGCAATCATTTGTGTATTTACATTTTCATTAGGCTGAGAAAAACCACCCTCATGGTTTTGAATTTTGAATTTTGAATTTTGAATTTTGAATTCGTTGGTGATGAAATCTTCACTTAGGATTAGTTTTTGTCCACGAGAACGACCTATTATTTTTATATTGAGTTGTTCTTCTAGGGGTTTGGCTTTTGCTGTCCACGTTTCATTTAGTTTTTTGTGGTAAATTAGAGTTACTAATGTTTTGTCGTTTTGGGTGCTTAAAAACTCTATGGTGAAGAGTTTTTCTTTTAAAATCTCCTCTTGTTGTAAGGCTTCAAGTAAAATAGGCATAAGGGTTGCGATTTTAGGACTAACCATTGAACAGCTTGAAATTTGTAAAATATTTCTATTAAAATCGTTCATGGCGTATGAAAGGGTCATATACTCTTTTTCATCAACTGTTTTCCAAATACGAAACTCAGCACGACTTCTAAAGTGTTCGGGTTGGCTTTTTATAATGTCAAATTGATCTATATTAAAGGAACTAAAACGCTCTTTTTCTATTTTAACTTTGTAGTTTAGTTGTTCTTCATAGGTGTATTCAAAAAGAGTACAGCTTCCACATTTTGAAAAATATTCACACTTCATTTAATTTTATCCTTAACTTAACAATACTGTTTTATTGAGATTTTTATAATAGCAAATTTAATATTTTATGATAAAATCTATTCATTACTTATAAAAGAGAAAAATCATTGAACACAAACTGGCAAGAAAAACTGCATGAGCTTTTAAATTGCGATTTAAAACAACTCTATCCTATAGCACGAAGCATGAACAGAAAACTCTATTTTTATGTGGGTCCTACTAATAGTGGTAAAACTTATAAAGCTATTAGCGAACTTAAAAGTGCCGATTGCGGAATCTATTTAGCCCCTTTAAGACTGTTAGCACTTGAAGGCTATGAGAGTTTTAAAAAAGAAAATATAAATGCAACCCTTATTACAGGCGAAGAGCAGATTTTAGATGAAGAAGCCTCTTATGTTTGCTCAACCATTGAGATGGTAGACTTTAGTATGGATGTAGATGTAGCTGTAATTGATGAAGTTCAAATGTTAGATGATATTGACAGAGGATGGGCGTGGGTCAATGCTATTATTGGAGTTCCTTCAAAAAAAGTGATTATGACAGGAAGTGTCAGTGCGCTTGATGCCATTAAAAAAATAGCCCAATATTTAGGCGAAGAGCTTGAAATTGTTCGGTTTAAACGAAAAAATCCATTGGAACTTTTAGACAATCCAATTGTTTTACGAGATTTACAAGCAGGAACGGCTTTGATTGCTTTTAGCCGTAAAGAGGTTTTAAAGTATAAAGAGAAACTGCAAAAATATCATAAAGTTTCCGTTATTTATGGCAATTTATCCCCTGAAGTCAGACGAGATGAAGCCAGACGCTTTAGACACGGAGAGAGCGATATTTTAATAGCAACAGATGCTATTGCAATGGGCTTAAACTTGCCTATTAAAACTATTTTGTTTACAACTTGCGAAAAGTTTGATGGAGTGGAGAGAAGACTGATAAGCCCTAATGAAATTGTTCAAATAGCAGGTCGAGCAGGGCGATATGGGTTTCATGAAAAAG
>JBAYYP010000037.1:0-19669 GCA_041672955.1 Arcobacteraceae bacterium | reverse complement strand
TATTTGTTGTTTTTTTTCAAGAGTGTGCTAAAAATATTGAAGAGGAATTGCTGCTATTTTTTACAGAAGTTGCAGAAAAAAAAGGGTTTGAAACAGTTGTTTTACAACGAAGATATTTACATAAAGCTCCGAGTGTTATTCTATATGGAAGTTTAAAACAAAACCAATATGTCTATGAAAATGGATTGAAATATGAGTTGAGTTTAATGGAGCATCAAAATATTGGTTTTTTTGGAGATATGAAAGTAGGTCGAGAGTTTATTGCTAAAGAAGCCAAGGGAAAAAATATATTAAATCTTTTTTCCTATACCTGTTCGTTTAGTGTAGTTGCTATTAAAAATGAAGCAAAACAAATTATTAATGTAGATATGAGCAAACAAGCGTTAAGCGTAGGAAGAACAAACCACCAAATAAATGATTTAAACAGTGCTAAGGCAAAATTTTTGCCCTATAATATTTTAAAATCGTGGGGTAGAATTAAAAAATACGCTCCGTATGATTTAATTATTATAGACCCACCTTCGTACCAAAAAGGAAGTTTTGAAGCAGCTAAAGATTATGCAAAAATAGTTAAACGCTTAAATGAGTTAGCTTCTGTTAAATGCACAGTATTGGCATGTTTAAATGACCCTTTTTTAGAAGTTGAATTCTTAAAAAATATCTTTAAAGAACACGCACCTCAATTTATATATGCGCAACAGTTAGAAAGTGTTCCACAGTTTAAAAGCCTTGATGCAAGTAAAGGCTTGAAAAATTTGGTTTTTAGAAGAGTTTTTTAGTGAATAGTGAATAATGAATAGTGATTGGTGATTGGTGATTGTTGGTTGGTGTTTTTTCGGAAGCCGAAATTTATTTCGGTTGGTGTTTTTTGTGGGAGTTATGTTTGTTGAGCATTAAGCATTAAGCGTTAAGTGATAAGTAATTTTTAGATTTTCTCCTATTTTCAGACTGCCTTAAATAAATTTAAGGTTCCGAAGAGGTGTTGTTTTGGTGTTTTGGAAGCCGAAATTTATTTCGGTCGGTGTTTTTTGTGGGAGTTATAAGCGTTTAGCAGTAAGTGTTAAGCTTCCAAATATTTATTCTTTTAGCTTTTTAAAATCGTAGGTTTGGATTTGTTGTTTTTAGTTATTTTTATTAGACATTCAGTCATTTTTATATGACCTATGGAATGGCTGGAATTTTAAAAGTTACTCCAATGACTTTAAGAAATTGGAGAAAAGAGAAACCAAAACTATATGAGATTGTAATGAAAGGTTTTGCTTTTGATGAAATAGTAGAACAAAGCAAAGCTTCTTATGAAAAAGCAAAAGAGATAAAAGAGAAGTTTGAAGTTAAAAAATAATTCTTTTTAAAAGAAGAAATAATACAGATAATTTAATAATAACATCTAAGACATTAGAGTTTGAACTTACAAATCAGATTAAAGTTGTGGCAGAAGAGTTTTTAAAAGAATTTGACACAAAATATAAAAACTGCTAAAATTATATGTATAGATTTAATACATATATTATAAGGAGTATAAAATGAGTACACTGACAATAAGAAAAAACTTTAACTTTGAAAAAGATACTATTGATAAAGTTGCTGTAATATTAAAAAATAAGCAGCATAACTTTACAGAAGTTTTAAATAACTATTTTCAAGCGATTATAAAAGAGCCAGAGCTTATTGAAGCAATAGCAAAAAAAGCGAAAAAACGCACAGGAAATTTTATAGGAATACTTGATGGTAAGATAGGAAATGAGAGTTACAAAGATATGAAAAAGAGTTATCATGAACATATTTCTTGATGCAAATATCTGTTTGGATTTACTAGATACCACAAGACCTACTTCTAAAAAATCTGTAGAATGGTATCTTAATCATAAAGATAATGAAACATTGCATTTTTATTTTTCAGCAGATTTTATAACTACTATTTATTATGTACTTACAGAAAAAAGAAAATTTACTCCACAAGAGACTTTAGATGCAATAGATGGACTAAGTAGTGAAATCACACCACATTATTTAATACATAATGATTTTATAAGTGCTAAAAATCAATTTTTAGATGAAGCTTGTAAAGATTTTGAAGACTTTCTTATATTACAAAGTGCCAAAAGATTAAACTGTACAGAGTTTATCACTAACGATAAAGAACTCTTGAAATTTGAAAAATACATAGATATGAAAATAATCAAACCATGAAAAATTGGAATGGTAACCTAGCTTCATACAATTATTCTATTAAAATAGAAGGATATATCTGATGCATACATTAAAATTAAACATAAGAAAATAGCATCTTTAAATATTTTCTAAAAAGAGTTTTTAAAAGATCTAAAAATTAACTCTTTATGATTGGTTTTGGTATCTGTGTTTAAAATTGCATAGATAAAATCATCGTTTAAAAACTGAGTGTAAAATGTTTTAATGTAAGGATAGGTAAATGTTTTTTGCAAAGGCTCTTTTGCATAATATTTTATAAGATGAATTTGCATAACTAAAAAAAGTCCGAAAGTGCAAAGCACGGTTATTTCAAACAAAGTTAGAAGTTTGGCAAAAAAAAGTTTTATGCTTGAAGCGTTTATAAATTTATTAATAAATGATAACACCAACTCATAGAAAGCAAAAAACAAAATTAGGTTAATAAGAAATCCAATAAAAACAGCAATGGCATAAGAATCGGCATTTAAAAAATGAATTTTTTGCAGTAAAAAAGCCATCTTTGAAGCAAGTTTAGCACTTATGGCAATTAGAAAAAATATTCTAAAATATTCAAATAGCTTAATATAAATACGATGTTTATAGGCTAAATAACTTAAAAAAAGTGTACTCAAAACAAAGAAAAAATCAAATAAATAGTAATAGTTCAAAATATTCTTCTTATTATTTTAATTGCATAAAATTTTGGCTGGGTTTTCCAATATGGTACCCTTGATAGTAGCTAATTTCCATAGCATCTAACACATCAACAATCTCTTCATTTTCAACAAACTCTGCAATGGTTTGAATATTTAACTCTTTTGCTAAGGTAACAATACTATGAACAAACGCTTTATCTTTGTAATCTTTAGTAATATTAATAATAAAATCTCCATCTATTTTTAAATAATCAATAGGAAATTTTTTGATGTAATGAAACGATGAGAATCCTGAACCAAAGTCATCAATAGCAAATTTAAAACCTTCTGCTTTTAAATTTTGAACGAATTTTTCTAAAAGTGAAAAGTTTTTAACCGTTTCACGCTCGGTTATTTCAAAAACTATTTTCTCTTTATTTATATTATACATATTAACTAAAGTATTTATTTTGGCAATAAAATCAGCTACTACTAATGTTTTGGGAGATAAGTTAATAAATAGAATTCCTTCATAATTAGACTCTTTTATTTTTTGAAACGCTTTTTCAATAACCATTAAATCCATTTTATTAATTAAGCCCATCATTTCTGCAATTTCAATAAACTCAAATGCTGAAATAAGCTTGTCGTCTTGTTGAATTCTCATAAGTAGTTCATGAATTACTAAGCCATTTGGATTGGCTTTAGACATTTGAATGGGTTGAAAGAAAGGAACTATTTGATCATTTTCTATTGCGGTTGAAAGCATTGAAGATTTATGTTGTTTTTCATTAAAAATAATTTCAAGATCTTCTTGTCTTGCTAACTTAACTGAGTTTTTCCCCTCTTCTTTGGCATGGTACATCATGGAATCCGCAATCATAAACATATCTTTTTGAGAGGTAGTGTGTTGTGGAAAGATGCTAATACCAATAGAGATAGTTAAGCTTACCTTGTCGCCATTTGGAGCAATTAATTTTGTTTCTGAAATAGAGTTTGCTAATCTGTTAGCAACGGTTACTGCTCCGTTTTCGTTGCATTCAGGAAGAATAACGGTAAATTCATCGCCTCCATAACGAGCAACAATATCTTCGTCTCGTTTCTCTTTTTCTAATACACGAGCAATGGTTTGTAAGAAAAGGTCTCCAAACGCATGACCGTGATTGTCATTGAGCGATTTAAAGTTATCGCAGTCAATGACCATAAGAGCAAAAGAGTAGTCGTGTCGTTTTGCTCTTTTGGTTTCATATGCCATAAAGTCATTAAAAACTCGTTGGTTAAAAAGACCTGTTAATGGGTCTCGTGCAGCATAATACTCCAAATCTTCGGTGTATTTGTTAATGGCTTTAACAGAACCCACCAAGTTTGCCATGGTGGTTAAAATAGAGTCAACCACAATATAACGAATAGGGTCGCTGGCATATGCCGATTGAAGCCCAATTCCAACAATTCCACCAATTTTTGGGGTATCTAAGAAAAGCGATTTTGAACGGTATTCAATATCTTCTTTTTTAATATGGTTAAGCTTTATATCGCTATTGGCAATGATATGTTTAATAATAAAATCACTCATTCCTTCAAAATAGTGAGAATTTTTAATGGTATGATTTAAATGATCTTCAAAATATTTTTTTGTCTCTTCTTGCGGAATGCCAAGCCAAAAAATATCTACTTCAAACTGGTCGTCGCCCACTCTAAACATGGTCATAAGCGTATAGGTATCCATGATTTTATTGATTTCAATGAGCAAGTCACTAATATACTCTCTCCAGTCTTGTACTACTTCAGAGGTAATTATAAATTTATCTAAAAGTTTAACTTCAAACTCTAAAAGTTCTTTGTCTACAGCCACTTTTTTAAGCTTTTCAGCCATATTGTTAATATGCCCTATAATTTGATTGAGTTCATAAAAATATAAGTCTATATCTTTAGAGTTAAACTCTTTAAAGTCTTGTACGGAGTTAATGGCTTGAACTTTTTCACTGAATAAATCTAAACTGCTTGTTAGTTTTTTACTGGTATTTCTTGATGAAACAAATGCCACTAAATAAAAAATTGGGATAATAATAAGGAAAAAAACTATAAATTGATACTTAGATTCACCAAAAATATAGGCTAAATCTTGCTTAACTTCAATAACTCCTAAAACATCGCCTACTTTAACATTTGCATGACAAGAAAGACACTCACTTTGTGCATGTAAAGGTAAAATATTTCGAATGAGATCATTTTCAAAATAGTTAAGTTGTTCTTCTTTACCTTCTAAAATATTAAGTAAAATAGCATCTTTGGGACTCTCTTTAACTTCTCCAAAAAATTCAATTACGGGTTGGCTTCTATATATATTAATGGTGTAGTTACTGTTTTTAAAATTTTCTTGCAAAGATTGTGTGAAAAGCTCTACATCTTGTTTGCTCCACCCTTTTCTCATAACTTGGTACATGGAAGAAAAAATTTGGTTAGAGATATTCTGTGAGTGGTTAATTGCTTCTTTTTTTGTTAGCGTTGTGTGTAAATAGGTGCTAAAAACAAAGCAGATAAAAAATATTACAGTAACGAGTGCAATTTGTCTGGAAAAGATGTAGTTTTTAAATGTTTTACGCATAAGTAAACCTTAGTAATGAGCATTTTAATAATAAATTTTAATTCTATCTGAAATTTTATAAATAATTATTTAATTTAAAATGTTCATTACTTCAATAAATTGTAAAGGGTCTACAAGTGTGTTTTTTACACGAATAGTAAAATGTAAATGAGGTCCAGTGACTCGCCCTGTATTTCCTGAATATCCAAGAAACTCTTTTTGTGAAACAGTTTGTCCTTCTTTAACGCTGATTTTATCTAAATGAAAATAACAGGAAAAAACACCGTAACCGTGGTCAATAATGACTGAATTTCCTGCATAAAATCTATTTTTTGCAATTTTAACTGTGCCTTTTGCACTGGCGTAAAGAGGTGTTCCAATAGGTGCTCTAAAGTCTGTGCCTGAATGAAAGCTTTGAAGTGAATCGTTGTAAATACGCTTATTTCCAAAATTGCTTGTAATTGGAGTTTCTAATGGTTTTATAAAAGATGTTTCAAGATTTTTGGAATATTCATTGTAAACCAGCATTGCTTCTTTGTACTCTTTTTCAGATCTTTTTTTATCCACATCATTGAGATGAATTTTTGAGGGCTGTACGCTTAAAACTTCACTTTTGTAGTTGCCATCTGTGACATTTAAAGTAATACCTTTAAACTCTTTTTTCTCTTTTGTTTCATAAGAGACAATAACTTTGTATTTCTTAGGTTTAGCGTAGTAACTTATGGGAATAAGTGCAAAGTAGCGATTCTCTTTTTTTATGTCTGGTAAAAAATCAATGTGTAACTCTTCAAGAGAGAGTTTCGGGTTTTTGATGTTTTGTGCTTCTAAAAAAAGCAACGCAGTATGAGCATTTGAAATGGTGTCTTTGTGAAAGTAGAGTTTAACTTCATCATTCGCTAATAAATATGAGCTTAAAAAAATTAAGCAAAAGGTTAAAAATATGTTTTTTTTCATAGAGATATTCTAGTTAAATTAAATTAATTTCATCTAAAAATTAAGAGTTTTATCTAAAAAAAAGTCTTTTTCGATATAATTTATTAAAATTAAACACTAAGAACAACGCTTGCACCATTTTAAAATAAACGAAGACATAGAACAACTTAATATTCAAAACATTAAATCCAATCTTTTTCAATACCCGTATACTACTAAAAATATAAAAAAACTTATTTTAAACAATGAACCAATAAGTTCACCTACATTTATAGCGGCATATACTAGTTTTAAAGGTGAAGTTTTTGAAAACATCATCTACGAACACCTTATAAATTATGCGCTCAATGAAGAATTAATTACTGAGTTTGTTTTAAAAGGACCTTACCAAAATCAAACTATGAGATACTACAAAAGTGGGTTAATGCTTGATAATAGTGCTCAAATTGTCTATAAAAGTGCTTATAAAGACATCAGTGAGTTTGATGCTCTTTTTTTTACGCAAGAGAGTGTCTATTTTGTAGAGATGAGTACTTCTAAAAAAACAGAGAGTTTAGTTAAAAGGCTTTATAAAAAATCTGCTTTATTAAAAATGTTATTCCCCAATTTAATTGTTCGAGCGTTAATTGTTTTAACTGAAGGCTCTAAAGGGATTTCAAAATTTCCAACATATTGCACAGTTTGGATGACAAAAGATATTGAAGATGATGAATTGATGCACAAAATCATTTTCAATAAAAAAGAGACAAAACTTCTTTTTGTTCAAAAACATAAAAAATTTATACAAACCTATAAAGTTAAATATGATAAATTTCAATATTTTCAAACATTAGAAGCTGTTTTAGAGCAATCAAGAATGAAACCCCATGAAATAATAGATTTAGACTTCTTTAAAACCAAGCAAATAGGGCTTTATTTTGATATTTTTACAAAACTCTATATTGGATATATTGTAGAAGAAGAGTTTTTAAAACTGGTTTCTAGTTACGATTTAAAAGCAAAAGAGGGAAAAGTAGTAGTAACTTTAGAGAAAATAAATACCAAGCTTTATGATTTGGTTTATTATATTAAAGAAAAATCAGGAAAACTTAAACGTCTTTATATAGCAAAAGATGAAATAAAAATTAAAGATAAAGAGTTAGATGGCTTTACCAATGCTGAAATTAGATTTATTTTTAATGTACTCAAGCAAGAACATATTTTTAGTGCTATTGAAATAGAAGCGTTAAAAAATATAGGATTTAATTTTAAGTATTAGCTACGTGAAGGGACTCTTTCCCTCGTAAAGCCCTTTGATTCGCACAAGTTAATTGATACTCCACCATATTGTGAAAAGGGTTTAAAAAACTTTCTAACTCTTTTGTAGATATATTTTCTAATTTTTGCTCATTTAAAAGCGTTAAGACACAAAGAGTTGATTCCATAGTAGACAGACAAAACTCATTGGGTTGAGTTTTAATATAAAACTTGGAACGAAGTTCATACTCAAAACTTATGGTTCTCATATTTTTAAAGAAATGGTTTTCTCTTAAAATTTTGCGAGAACAAGCCCAAGTGGAATCAATAATAAAAACCACGATATTCTTTTTTGATTGAAGTTTTTGATGGTTTAATTTAATAGAATCTTTATGTGGGTAAAGTAAGAAACACTCATTATTTTCATTATTTAATAACGCTTGAACGCCTTTATGATTTGTAAAATCAATCCCAATAAACAAAAAAGAATTGTGCAATGAGTTGTGCGTTAAATGCCCAGTAGTATTTTTAGTTTTGCGATACTCTTTAGGGTGCATCAAAATAACAAATTGAGTTTGAGTATTAATTGGGCTTATGTGTTCGCATACACAACTGCTTTTGGGTCGGTAACAGGTGTAACAAGTTTGTCTGGCTATGGGTATCAATAAGAACTTCTTTAAAAATAATTTTTTAATATTAACATATTGTTACAAAAAATATGTTAAAATGCCCCTTTACATAAAGAGGAACAATGATTAACAAAATAAATAAATACGCCTACTGGTTGATACTTACTTTTCTTATTTTTATAATATGCATAGCATATAACCAAGATTATAGTGTTCAAACAGTTTTTTTGACATTTATGCTAAGTTTAGGAGTGTGTACATTTCTAAATATTATATTTGATGCCATTTTTAGATTTCAAGTGCCATATTATTTTCATTACGATCAAGATATTTTTTATGAAACGCAATGGAATTGGGATTGGAATATAAAAAAAGAGATTCTACACTTGAAACCAACTTGTCCTACTTGTAAGAGTGAAGTTTTTCATCAGTTTGATACGCTACTGCATAAAACGGAGTTTGTATGTGAAACATGCAATAAACAAATTGCAAATGTTAACAGTTCACACCGAAATTTTGTGCTTGAATCGGTTAAAAATTCGATTGTACGAAAGCTTAAAAAGCAAGACTCTTCTTTCTAGAAGAGTCTTAGGCAAATCTACTGATAATTTCTTTCTCTTTTCGTTTGGCTTTCATTTGTCTTAACGCTAATTTTCTCATATCATCAATGGTATCAGACTCATCCATAATCTCTAATCCTAATAGCGTCTCAATACAATCTTCTAGCGTAACAATTCCTTCTGTTTGGTCGTAATTGTCCAACACCAAAAACATATGTTCTCTTTTTTTAATAAAAGTACTCATTGCTTTTGAAACAGGAATATTTTCATTGAGAGTAAAAATAGGCAACATAATAGACTCTACGCTGGCTTCTTTATTTTTAATGGCTTGTTTAAAAAGTTTTTTAGTTAAAACAACGCCTACAATATTGTCTATAGATTTATCATAAACAGGAACTCTTGAAAACTTATAAGTATGTTTGTCATCTAAAATATCTTTGATTTGCATATCTTTTTGAATGGCATACATAACAGAACGAGGGGTTAAAATATCTTTAACTTTTATGCTGTGCAAAGTTAGAGTGTTTTCTATAATATCTGATTCTAAATCACCAATGATTCCTTCTTCTTCACTTAACAGTGTTGAGTGAATTAACTCTTCTCGTGAAATTGAATCATTAAGATTTTTTCCTCGAGCAATTTTTTTGGTTACAAATTGGGTAATAATAATAATTGGAGTTGTAAAAATAATAAAATATTTAATAATAACAGCTGCTGTTGGAGCTAACTGTTTCCAGTAAACGGCACCAATTGTTTTAGGAATAATTTCTGCCAAAAACAGAATTAAAAAAGTCAAAATAATTGAAATAGATAAAACAACTGCACTATTTCCTTCAAAAATATTTTGTGCTTGAACCCCAATAGCTGTTGCACCTAAGGTATTAGCAATGGTATTTAAGATTAAAATAGAAGAGATTGATTTATCAATATTTATTTTAAGACTTTTAAGCAAGGCTCCCCTGGCGGGATTATTTTTCTCTAATATAGAAATATAAGAGATATTTGTAGATAAGATAATAGACTCTAAAACTGAACACAAAAACGAAACACCAATAACTGCAATAAACAGTAATATTAAAACGTCCATATTACCTCTTTATGTTTTGGTGTGCACCTCTGGGAAGTATCGTCCAAGAAATTCTCCTTAATTTAAATTTTAAAGAGTATTATACAACAAAATATTTACTTTTATATTAAAAATAAAATATTTCAAGCTATACAATCTACAAAAAAAGCAAAAAAACTAATTTATATTCTTATATAAATTTTAAGAGTTGTAGAGTTATAATCATAATAGTTAGGTAAATCTTTTATAAGGAGGTTGTTATGGAAGTTGGAAACATTCCTCGATTTGAACAGTTTGAAAATATTGTTCCAAAACATATTGAAGAGATAAAAAAGATTCAAAAACTTGAACTTATGGATGAAGAAGTTAAAAATAGAAATATTGATAATCCTGAAATGATTAAAGAATTAAGTTCAATTAGAAAAATTAAAAGCAAAGAACAATCTGCACCAAAAACGGTTGAATACAATATTTCAAATGTTAACTTTGGATACAACGCTGAAACAAAAGATTTTTATGTAAAAGTCAATAGAAGTGATTATATGGCGCAATATCCTACTGATGAAATGATGAAACTCAAAGCGTATTTAATGCACTTAACGCAAGACAGCATTGCTTAAAAGTTTTGATTAGACTTTTTGAATGAAGAAACAGCAATTCCACTTAAAATAATTATAGTTGCTAAAATAAACTGAAATGTTAAACTCTCCTTTAAAAAAATAATTCCTCCTACTGTAGAAAGCAAAGGTATCCCTAATTGAATAATACTTGCCGTTGAAGTTTCTATTTTTGTAACGACTTTATACCAAAGTACATACCCCAACCCTGAAGTCACACCTCCACTTAAAAAAGCAAAGCCAAAACTACTAACTGTTATATGAAAGTCTTGTTGAATAAAAATAGCTACTAATAAAGCAAATAAAGCCGCATATATAAAGTTTTGAGTAGTAGTTTGCATTGGGTTTTGAACATTTTTTCCTAAAATAGAGTAAATTCCCCAAGCAACTCCTGCAATTGCCATAAGTAAAAATCCTTTAAAACTAATTTTATAACTTTGTGTGGGAAAAATTAAAACTATTAAGCCAATAAATGCAATTAATGCTCCTAGAAATTTTATGGGAGTGATATTTTTTTTGAAAAAAGTATAGCCAATCATGGTAATTTGTACCATTCCAAATAAGATTAACGCTCCAATTCCTGTGTCTATTAATATATAAGAGTATGAAAAGCAAATAGCATAAATAAAAAGTAAAAATCCTAAAAAAGCAGAGCCTTTTTGTTTAATAAAGTGGTGGTTTTGCAATTTTAAAAGAAAAAGAAGCACAACGGCTCCACTAAAAAGGCGAACAGCTGTAAATGAAAAGGCATCAATGCCATTATTTACAAAGGCCAATTTACATAAAACAGAGTTTGAAGCAAGAAAAATAAAGGAAATAAAAAGATTAAATGCTAAGACTTTTTTATGAGAACAAGTTGTCATTTGCTTACCTTTTTTTAAATTATAGAGAAGTTTTAATTAATTTTCAAAGCCTTTTGTTTATAATATGATGAATCTTAAATTTTGAAATAAAAAATAAATATTAGTTCTTAACTCTCTTGTAAGATAATTTTATTTTTTTGAAACAGACATTCTCTGGCCTCTAAGAAAAGCGCTTTTTCTTCTATTTCTATACTATCGAGCAGATGTTGATATTTTAAAAAAGTATCCCACACTTTTTTATAGCCATCAAGTTTTCCTTTTTTGTATAAAGCCAAAGCAGTAGTGCCATTAATAAGTCCTTGAAGTGCTTTGGCGTGTTCCATTTTGTCTTGTTTTTTATATGCTTTCCAGTCGTGTTCAAGTACTTCGTGAGCTGGGGCAAACTCATTTGTTTGAACCAAGGCTATAAACTCTTTTATGGCACTCATCGTTTTAAATCTTTTAATTCTTTTTCTAAATAATAGCCTGTATATGAACCACTCTTTTGATGATTTTGGGCAATATGTTTAGGCGTTCCTGTATCTACAATTAAGCCACCTTTGCTTCCGCCTTCAGGTCCCATATCAATAATCCAGTCGGCATTTTTAATAATGTCCATATTGTGTTCAATGACCAAAACAGAGTTGCCTAAATCAACTAAATGGTGCAATACTTTTATAAGTCTGTCAACATCGGCAAAGTGTAAGCCTGTTGTTGGTTCATCTAAAATATAGAGAGTATTTCCGGTGTCTTTTTTGCTTAACTCTTTTGAGAGTTTAATTCGTTGAGCTTCTCCCCCACTTAAAGTTACTGCATTTTGCCCTAAGGTTATGTATCCTAATCCTACATCACTAAGGGTTTGTAGTTTGGCTTTTATTTTTGGCACTTTAATAAAAAATTCTAAAGCTTCAGAAACACTCATGTCTAAGACATCTGCAATACTTTTGCCTTTGTATAAAATTTCTAACGTTTGAGCGTTGTATCGTTTTCCGTGGCAGTCATCACACTTCACCATAATATCGGGTAAGAAGTGCATCTCTATTTTAATTTCACCTTCCCCTTGACATTTTTCACAACGGCCGCCTTTAACGTTAAAAGAGAATCGTCCAATGGCATAACCACGAAGTTGTGCCTCTTTAGTTTTTGAAAAAAGTGTTCGCAACTCATCCATAAGACCTGTATATGTTGCTGGATTACTTCGTGGAGTTCGTCCTATTGGGCTTTGATCTAAGTAAATTACCTTATCAAGTGTTTCAAGCCCCTCAATGCTAACCCCATCTATTTTTTTAACTTTTCTAGCATGGTTGAGAAGCTCTTTTGCAACAGGAAGTAGGGTTTGTAAAATAAGTGAACTTTTACCACTTCCACTTACTCCCGTAATAACACACAAGTTTTTCAGAGGAATTTGAACACTTAAATCTATAATATTATTAAGCGTTACATCTTTAATTTCAATAAACTCTTCTTGAGGTCGTGCATAGTAATAATCTATTTTCTTTTTATTAGTAACATATTGTGCGGTAAGCGTTTTGGCTTTTTTCATCTTATCTAGCGTACCTGCAAAAACAATTTCACCCCCAAATTTCCCAGCATTGGGACCAATATCTACAATAAAATCAGCAGCTTGTATAGTCTCTTTGTCGTGTTCAACGACAATAACGGTATTGCCTTTTTCTTGTAATGCTCGAAGAGTTTTAATAAGTTTATTGGTGTCACGCTCATGCAGACCAATTGATGGCTCATCTAAAACATACATAACTCCCGTTAGCCCTGAACCAATTTGTGAAGCCACTCGTATTCTTTGCGCTTCTCCCCCACTTATGGTTCTGGCATCTCGACCAAGTGTAATATAACCTAATCCTACATCGAATAAGAAAAAGACTCGCTCTTTAATCTCTTTTAAAATTGGTGTTGCAATCATTTTAAACTGTTCACTTAAGTAGTTAAAATTCTCTTCGTTTTGAAAAAAATCATGACTAATTTCAATAGGCATTGAAATAATTTCAGCAATAGTTTTTTGTGCTACTTTAACGGCTTGTGAAGCAGGTTTTAAGCGGTTACCCTTACAATCGTCACAAGTTTTTTCAGTCATGTAATCGGCTAAATCTTTCTCTTCTTTAATCATATCGTAGGCAATTTTAATTATCCCTTCCCATTTTCGTACTAGTTTATGCCGTTTCCAAGTAAAATGAGCTTCTTCAATTCCTCCATGTAAAATAGCTTTTTGTTCATGTTCTTCTAAGTCGCCAAATTTTTTATGGGTGTCAATATTGGCTGCTGCACAAAATGCTTTCAACATAATAAAGTAGTATCCTTTATTAAAACCATAAATAATTTTAACCGCACCCTCTTCAATACTTAGTTCTTCGTTGATTATTTTTTTCATATCTAAAGTAAAACGAATGCCCAAACCATCGCAAGAAGGACAAGCACCTTTAGGAGAGTTAAACGAAAAACTCAAAGGTTCAAGTGGTTCAAAAGAGATTTTACAATCAAAACACGCCATATGTTCACTGTAGTGAATGTGTTTTTCACTTAAACCTACTTCTTCATGGTTTAAGACTTCAATTTCAAGTTCACCAAAGCTCTCTTTTAGCCCTTTTTCAACATCTTGAGCAATTCGTTGTTGATTTTCTTCATTTACTACCACACGGTCAATAACCACTTTAATAGTGTGCATTTGAGTTTTAGCTAATTCAATGTCTTCATCAAGTCTTACCATCACGCCATCAATCATGGCACGAACATACCCTTTTCCTCGTAAGCTTTCAAGTAAATCAGCAAAGCTTCCTTTTTTACGGTTAATAATAGGAGATAAGATTACAATTTTAGACTCTTTTGGCAAATTCAACACCTGCGTAATAACATCACTTGAACTCATATGTGAAATAGGTTTTCCACACTGATGACAGTGTTGCTTCCCAATTCGAGCATACAGAAGCCGTAAATAATCATATACTTCAGTAATAGTACCCACCGTTGAACGAGGGTTTTTAGAAGTTGTTTTTTGGTCAATTGCAATTGCAGGAGTTAAGCCTTCAATACGTTCAACATCAGGCTTTCCAATTTTGTCTAAAAATTGCCGAGCATAAGAAGAAAGTGACTCAATATATCGTCTTTGTCCTTCCGCATACAGCGTACCAAATGCCAAAGTCGATTTTCCACTTCCACTAAGCCCTGTAAAAACAATGAGTTTGTTTTTAGGGATTTCTAGATTAATATTCTTTAAGTTATTTTCACATGCATTAAATATTTTGATTGAATTTGTCATAAGTTGTCCTCTTTAAAAAGTAGGGATTATACCTAAACAATACCAAAATGAACGTAATGAGGTTTTGTTAAACGATATAGCTAACTACATCCACTAAAAATTTCAAATAAAGTTAAAACATTTACCAACTATCGTAACAATTGATAATAAGTATTACTCTATATTGAAAGAAGCCCAAAAACTGCAAGAGAATGCAAAATTGTAGTTTGAAGAGATTAAAAAGCCTTGAATTAACTGAATAAGTTAAAACCATGACAATGTACCATACTTTTAACTTCTAACTCTTTTTTTTGTTAGAGTTCTGTTTTAATTAAGGAGAACTCTTATGAAAACTATAAACGAACTACACACTATAGATAAACCCCGTGAAAAACTACTAAAAAATGGAATTGATTGTCTAAAAAACTACGAACTTATGGCTATTGTTTTAGGTACAGGTGTTCAAGGCAAAGATGTTACGCAGCTTTCAAAAGAGATAATAACGCTTTTAGACAAAGAGTTTGAAACACTAAGCTTAGAAAAGTTGCTACAAATCCACGGTTTAGGTAAAGCCAAAGCTTCGCAAATTTTAAGTGCTATTGAGCTTTCAAAACGCTATTTGAAACTAAAGAAAAGTGTTAAAATAAGCAGTTCCCAAGATGTTTATAATGAACTAAAACCTTACTACAAAAAACAACAAGAGTACTTTTTAACGCTTTATTTAGATGGAGCAAACTATTTGCTTGAAACAAAAATTATTACTATTGGTACACTCAATCAAAGTTTAGTTCACCCAAGAGAAGTTTTTGCCTACGCAGTTGAAAAAAGGTGTGCAAGTATTATTGTGGCTCACAACCATCCAAGCGGTATTTTAAAGCCAAGCAGTGAAGATATTAATGTAACACAAAGATTAAAAGAGTCAGGCAAAATTTTAGGTATTGAGCTTTTAGACCATATTATTTTTACACAAGAGGGGTTTTTGAGTTTGAAAGAAGAGGGTGTATTATGATTGAATTGTATTAAATAAAAGTTTTAGAAAATTGATGTGGTTGAAGTATTAACCAAAAGTGACAGACCTAGAAAATATTGGAGTGATTTAAAAGCAAAGTTACAAAAAGAGGGAAGTGAATTGTCCGAAAAAATCGGGCAGTTGAAAATGAAAGCTCCCGATGGAAAAATGAGGCTTACAGATGTAGCCACAACAGAGCAACTTTTCAAGGTGGCAATGTTTAAAGTAACAAAAGAAGCACTTGAATTAAAAACAGGTAAAAAAATTGTTACAAGTCAAAATGCAAAAAAAATCTTAGAAAATCAAAAGAAGATAAAGTGATGAAAATGTATAAAAATGTTTTTATTTCTCTCTTATAAAAGTAACTATTTGTTTAAACCTACTTATTATAAAGTTTTAGTAAACTGATTTTTTAAATATTATACTATACATGAAAATACTACAATAAGTGGTTATCAGATAGAGAGATTAATATCTTAAATATATTTTAGAATATTTAAGTAAAGAAATAAAGTGAAATAATTAAATGAAAAATAAAAAAGTACCAAATGAGATTGAAACTATTCTAAAAGAGCTCAAATCTTTAACAAAAGAGAGTTTACCTTTATCCTCTAATATAGTTGATAATATTATTGTATCAAACTGTAAAGATGAAAAATATATAGAAAATACACTTGATAGGCTACTTGACTTATGTTTTGATGAAGATATACTTTATTTGTACCGTAAACTTTGTAGGTATTATTATGATATTAATCCTCAAGCAACTATAAATTATATTGATTTTTACAAAGAGATGTATGACCCATACTTTGAAAACTTTGGTAAAAATGGAGTAATTAAAAATGGATAAACTTATAAAAAATTCAATAGAAAAAATCTCAAATTTTGTTATTTTTAAAATAGATAATTCAAAAATAAATATTGATGTCTTTTTTCATGAAGAGAGTTTATGGCTTACTCAAAAAAAAATGGCGGAGCTATTTGAAACCACACCGCAAAATATCACTTTACACTTAAAAAATATTTATAATGAGCAAGAACAAGATGAAAATGCAACTTGTAAGGAATTCTTACAAGTTCAAAAAGAGGGTTCAAGAGAAGTAAAACGAAAAAGCAAGTATTATAATCTAAAAGTAATTACAGCAGTAGGGTACAGAGTAAATTCTCACAGAGCCACGCAGTTTAGAAAGTGGGCAACAAACATACTTGAAGAGTATATTGTTAAAGGTTTTACTATGGATGATGAAAGACTTAAAAGTGTTCACCATTTTGGCAAAGATTATTTTGATGAGCAGTTAGACCGCATTCGTGAGATACGACTAAGCGAGAGAAGATTTTATCAAAAAATCACAGATATTTATGCACTTAGTGCTGATTATGATAAGAATGCTTCCCTTACAAAAGAGTTTTATGCAACGGTACAAAACAAAATGCACTGGGCAATTACTGGCAAAACAGCAGCAGAAATTATTTATAGTCAAGCAGATGCTCAAAAGATTTTTATGGGCTTAAAGAGTTGGAAAAATGCACCAAAGGGAAAGATACTCAAAGCAGATGTAACCATAGCAAAAAACTATCTAAATGAAGAGCATATTGAACAACTCAAAAGAGTAGTATCGGCATATTTAGATTTGGCAGAAAATAGAGCTATGCAAGGCATAGTAATGAATATGAAAGATTGGATTGTCTTTTTAGACAAGTTTTTAGCATTGTCTGATTATCCAATACTTTTAGATAATGGTCAAATTTCATCTCTTGAAGCAAAAATTAAAGCCCAAACCGAATATGAAAAATACAGAGTGATACAAGACAGAGAGTATTTAAGCGATTTTGACAAACTCCTTTTAGAGATGGAAAAAAATAACTGAAATTAAACCCAACTAAAACAGTTGTGTTTTATTTGACAAGTGTCAAAGAACTTTAAAGAAAATCTGCTATTATTGCACTACAAGAGAAGAAAATATACTCTACTTAAATACTTAGGATTAACTATGATAGAAGCAAATGAATTTTTTAATCGGCAAATAAAACTTTGGGGGCAAGAGACACAAGACTCTTTACAAGGTAAAAAAATTGCTATTATTGGAAGTGGTGGATTGGGGTGTTCTTTGGGCATTGCTTTGGGGGCTTCTGGTATTGGTGAGTTTGCACTTGTGGATTTTGACGAAGTGGGAGTTCATAATATTCACCGACAAATTGGCTTTAAAGTAGGGGATGATGGCAAGTATAAAGCAGATGTTTTAAAAGAACTTATGCTTTCTCGTTGTCCTTTTACTAAAATAACTGCATATACTGAAAGTTTTGATGAGTTTGCAGCTAGAAATTTGGAGTTTGATTTAATAATTGATGCTACAGATAACTTGCCAACAAGAGCAGCTATTAATGCGTATTGCATGAAAAATAAAAAAGCTTGGATTTATGGAAGCGTTGAAGAGTTTCACGGGCAAGTTTGTTTTTTTGAAGAGGCTTCTTATGAAGCTGTTTTTAAAATAAACGACAGAAAACCCAATGGAATTGCGTGTCCTATTGTGATGTTTATTGCTTCTTTTCAAGCGAATTTGGCAATTCGATATTTAACCGGTTTGAGCGTTAAAAAAGATATTTTATACTATCTTTCATTTAATGAAGAGGGCGAATTAAACACTCAAAAATTTGGACTTCCTAAACAATAAGGTGCTTAAAGCCTTATTGTTTTCAATTTTAAAACATTCTAAACTTTTTTATCTCCTTGGCTTATAAAGCCCTTTATATAACTAAAATTTAAGCACTTCTTAGCTAAAATAACCAAATTTTTAAAAAACTTATAGGGAACTTTAATGCCAAAAAGAGAAGACATAAAAACTATTTTACTTATCGGTTCAGGTCCAATTATTATTGGTCAAGCGTGTGAATTTGACTATTCAGGAACTCAAGCTACGAAAACGCTAAAAGAGTTGGGATACCGCGTAATATTGATTAATTCAAATCCGGCAACCATTATGACAGACCCAGAGTTTGCAGACAGAACATATATTGAACCAATTACGGAAGAAGTGATTGCAGAAATTATTAAAAAAGAGAAGATTGATGCTATTTTACCTACTATGGGTGGGCAAACAGCGCTTAATGTTGCTACTTCTATGTACGACAAAGGAATGCTTGAAGGAATTCACTTTTTAGGAGCAAAACCTGAAGCTATTAAAAAAGGAGAAGACCGACACCTTTTTAATGAAGCAATGATTAAAATTGGTATGGACTTACCTAGAAGTGCCAATGCGTATACGGTTGAAGAAGCTATGATTCTAGCTAAAGAGATAGGTTTTCCAGTAATTAGCCGAGCTTCTTTTACACTAGCAGGTGGTGGTTCTGGCGTGGCTTACAATATGGAAGAGTTTAAGCTTTTAGCAGAAGCTGGAATTGAAGCCAGTCCTATTAATGAAATAGAGATTATGGAATCAATGCTGGGTTGGAAAGAGTACGAAATGGAGGTTATTAGAGATAATAAAGATAACTGTATTATTGTATGTTCTATTGAAAACCTTGACCCTATGGGCGTACATACGGGCGATTCTATAACTATTGCTCCTGCTTTAACTGCTACGGATAAAGAGTATCAAGATATGAGAAATGCTTCTTTTGCAATTTTGCGAGAAGTTGGAGTGGATACGGGTGGTTCAAATGTACAATTCTCTATTTGTCCAAAAACAGGGCGAATGATTGTTATTGAGATGAATCCACGAGTTTCACGAAGTTCTGCGTTAGCATCAAAAGCAACGGGGTATCCTATTGCAAAAGTTGCAACACTTTTAGCAGTTGGGTTTACACTGGATGAAATTACAAATGATATTACTGGAACTGCGGCTTCTTTTGAACCTGTAATTGACTATATCGTTACAAAAATTCCACGATTTACTTTTGAAAAATTCCCAAAAGCGGATTCAACTTTAACTACAGCTATGAAATCTGTGGGTGAAGTTATGGCAATGGGTAGAACATTTAATGAATCCATTCAAAAAGCACTTTGTTCACTTGAAACGGGCTTATGTGGTTTTGACCCAATTGAAGGCGATTTGGATTTTATTAAAAAAGAGATTCGACGACCCAATGAAAAACGATTGCAATATCTTATGCAAGGT